>CAZUVY010000249.1:0-1000 GCA_964623905.1 uncultured Faecalimonas sp. | reverse complement strand
TTAATAATTCCCAACAAAACTGTGAACTTTGAAAACATTCCATGGAGCAAGCATTCTACATTTGATGGCGTTGAATTAAAGCATATTGTCACTTCAAACGATACAAATGGTGAATTTAGCTATCACTTAGTTCGTATTGCACCAAACAAGAGTATCCTTAACCACATTCACGAGCTTCAGTTGGAAACCCATGAAATAATCTCTGGCGAAGGTACCTGTATAAATAATCAATGCGAAATACATTATTCACCAGGGGTAATATCTATTATGCCTAAAGCAATTCCACATGAGGTGCACGCAGGCGATGACGGCTTATTACTCTTTGCAAAATTCATTCCTGCTCTTTGCTAATCTTAGCAACTTTTTGGTATGAAGCAGGTGTCATACCAACCAATTTTTTAAAACATCTAACAAAGTGGCTTTGGTCGTAGAACCCCATGTCCAAAGCCACTTCTACTACTGTCTTATCATTCAAAAGCATTTTTTGAGCCTTCCTAATTCTGCACTGTATTTGAAATTGATGTGGTGTAAGTCCTATTTCTTTTTTAAATTGACGTATCATATGAAATGAACTTACACATATCTCATTCGACATATCTTCGATAGAAATTGCTACTTCCGGCACTTCTAACAGCTTATGCTTTACCACCATAGAATAGCTGTCGTTTGTTATATTCTTTAACTTATCAATATCCGTACGAACCAAATAATCTTCATGAATACAAAAACTAATCATTGTATATGTAGAATTGCTAAATGACTTTATGGAATGTGGTACATCCATCGGAATTGTAAAGATATTATCTGATTTACATACATATTTTTCAACATTTGTTTCAACTATGATTTCACCATCAATAACAACCCCCATAGTATAATGTTCAGCATGGGTATGCAAAGGATAAGTAGTATTAACTTTATTAAGCAGCACAATATCTATTGCATTATTGTTACTTGGAAAATAAAATACATTTTCGTTATTATCCATTATCCTTTTCCT
>CAZUVY010000248.1:0-1024 GCA_964623905.1 uncultured Faecalimonas sp. | reverse complement strand
AGTAAATAATAAAATAGAAGCTGCTCATTCACCATTTCATAGTGTAATTACAGGCAATATACACAATACTTCTTTAATTCAAGATAATAGCACTCAAGCAACCTACGCCTTTCTTTATGAATCTTCTTCACTAACTTATGATACAGGTGTTATTGCAACAATATCAAATTTAGAATTGATAGTTAAACGCAGATAATATAATTTCTGCCACATTATGTGGCAGAAACTATGCTTTTTCTATTATAGCTTTTCCAAAATCAAAATATAAATGATCTATTAAAACCAATGTATTATACAAACTAACTAAAAAACAAATGCCGCACAATACATAGATTATCTTATAGTTTCTTTTTGTTTTCTTCATCCATATACCAATGAGAATCACTGCAATCATCCCAATTACTGGAAAACGACTTAAAAGTACTGTGATAACAGCCAGGCACAATATTTCAAGCACACGCTTTTCACTATCTTCTTTTGAAGAATCTTCATTCAATTCCTTTTCAATCTGTTCTTTTATTTCTGTTTTTTCTTTTTCAATACTCTCACCATTTTCTATTGTCTGATTTTGAGCATTTACTTCCAAAAAATCATCCAATGACATACCATATAACTTACTCAACAAAATAATATTATCTATGTCTGGTGACGACTTGCCTTTCTCCCAATTCGATACTGCTTGACGAGATATATTAAGATGATGCGCAACTTCTGTCTGCGAAAAACCTTTTTCTTCTCGCACTTCTCTCAATCTAAGGCTAAGTTGTTTCTCCATTTGTTGTCTCCCCTTCTATTTTCTTACATTCTAGTAACATTAACTTTTATTTTAACATTTTTACAACCGACATACAAGCAAGCATTACTTGACATCAGGGCAAAAATTATTTGCTCAGTTTGATTTTGTAAAAAGCAATAAATTATTGACAATTTTGCTACCAAATGCAACAACTGGTTTCTTTTCAAATCAAGTGGTGCTAGAATATAAATAGTACAAGTCAAAATGAGAATCCCTCATTACAAAATT
>CAZUVY010000247.1:0-1050 GCA_964623905.1 uncultured Faecalimonas sp. | reverse complement strand
TAATTTCCTAAATTACCCTCCACATTATCGTAATCATAAAATTCTATCAGACTTGTTCCATCTACTTTCACACAGACATACACACCTGCGAACACTCCTTGGGCATCTTTAATGTCCCGAGCCTGCATGTCAATCGTGTACGTTTTGTTTCCCTCTATCGTAACCGGTGCTGTCATCACTTCATCTCTTTGCCAACCACCTACTATACGATTTCTGGTAAGCACAACCTCATTACTACCCATTTTGAAACATGCTTCATATCCTCCGGTATATGTTGCTGTTCCGGATGTTCGAATTCCAAACGAAATTGTCCAACTCGGCCTTGTTCCTATCTCTAATTTTGTCTTGAATCCATTCGTTCCCGTTGTCTGCCAGCCATGTGTCAAATCATTATTTCCTGGTATGGTAGTCTCATCTGCACCGGTGATGTCTGCAATATCGGTATCCGTCGATGCAACAATTGTGTGTCCGGCTTTTAATCCTTTGGTTGTCTTTAATTTAACACCTACCAAAGGGTCACTGCTTGTTACATAACTTACATAATCTCCCAAATTTTCTTCCACATTATTATAATCATAATATTCGATTAAACTGGTTCCATCCACTTTGATACACACATATACACCTGCAAATGCTCCCACGGCATCTTTAATATCCCGAGCCTGCATTTCAATCGTATATGTCTTGTTTCCTTCTATCGTGAATGGTACTGTTTTCAATGAATCTCTGCTCCATTCCGGTATTACGCGATTCCTTGTGAGAACCACTTCATTGCTACCCATTTTGAAACATGCTTCATATCCTCCGGTATATGTTGCTGTTCCGGATGTTCGAATTCCAAACGAGAACAAATTGCTCGGTCTTGTTCCTACCTCTAAATTTGTCTTAAAACTATTCGTACCCTTTGTTTCCCAACCATGTGTATCATTATTGTCCGATATGGTAGTTTCGTTTGCACCAATGATATCTGCAATATCGGTATCCGTGGAATCTACAACCTTATACCCTTCTTTTAAGGTTGTGCTTTCATCTGTACTGGCTAAAACACCT
>CAZUVY010000246.1:0-1052 GCA_964623905.1 uncultured Faecalimonas sp. | reverse complement strand
CTGTTTCATACGTTCATTCAGATCAAAGATATATGCTGGAAACATTTTTTCACTATTTTCTAAAGCTGCCTTGTGGAGTTCTTCTACACTCACGCCATACATACGGAGATTATCATGTGCTACCACAGCCGAAGCCACACCATTCTCATCCACGTTCATTTTCAGATGATAGGTGATCGCCACATCTTCCATGATGGTATGTGGAACATTCTTTAGATAATCTGCATTTTTCTCTGCACTGCTCACTCGGATAAACAGTAATTCCTTTGCTTTTTCAAAATCAGCGAGTGCCGCAAAATTCAGTTCCGGCTGTTCCATGGAAATAGATTCTGAAATCGCTCCCATAATACTGTGAAAACTTCTTCCATGCTCATAATCATAGAAATAGTCTTCCAAGTTGATGATTGGTGCAAATTTGCTGTTTGCGATTGTTAGAGCCGCGTACTGATTATTCAGTTTTTCATGCTGTCTCACTACAAATTCTGCATCCTGATAGGACTCCGGCAGATATTCCTTGATCTGATCCAATACTCTGTTTACAAAACCTTCAAAATTCATTTGCTTCACACTTACCCTTTCTTTTTGTTATTAGAAAAATCCAATTTGAAATTTACATATTCGCCTGTATCATCCAGCACCAGATCCGCATCAAAATTGCGCCCTGTTTTCTGTGAATACAGACCAGTTACACTGACCCTTCCCTTAGAGAGAAGACTTTCTGCCATTTTCTTTGACACTTTTTTCTTCATTCCGGACAGCCATTTCGTTTCTTTCCAGATACAGAACTTACAAGCTCTGTTAGAACAATAAAAGTTCTTTTCTCCCTCATATACCGGGGAACCACATCTCAGACAAATACCGATCTGCTCTTTTCCTGATCTTTCTTTGGCAAAACGTTTCTTCTCATCTTCTGATACTTCGCCATAGTCAGCAATCAACTGATTCACCCACTGACTAATATCAGAAAGAAATTCCTCGCTTTTTACCTTTCCACGCTCCATTTCCATCAGCGCATTTTCCCATTCTGCTGTCATCTTTGCAGATTTCACTTT
>CAZUVY010000245.1:0-1073 GCA_964623905.1 uncultured Faecalimonas sp. | reverse complement strand
AAAAGGCATTAAATGATGGAACGATTTCCAAGGATCAGTATGATGCTCTGCAAAGGGAGATTATTGAAACTGAGAATGAGTTGAAGAGACTGGAAGAGCAGGCGAACCAGTCAGCTACGGCGTTACAGAAGATTTCTGCGACTGGTGAGAAGTTAAAGGATGTAGGTAGTAACATTGAAGGGGCAGGAAAGAAGCTTCTTCCGGTTACGGCTACCGTGACTGCTCTTGGTACGGCTTCGGTTAAGACTGCGGCAGATTTTGAAGCTGCCATGAGTAAGGTGGCGGCGGTATCGGGAGCTACCGGAAGTGATCTTGAGGCTCTTTCGAAGAAAGCCAGGGAGATGGGAAGCAAGACGAAGTTCTCTGCTTCTGAAGCGGCTGAGGCTATGAATTATATGGCAATGGCTGGCTGGAAGACAGAGGATATGCTTTCCGGTATTGAAGGTGTGATGAATCTGGCGGCTGCTTCCGGGGAAGATTTGGCTACGACTTCTGATATCGTAACGGATGCACTTACTGCCTTTGGGTTGTCGGCTCAGGATTCGGGGCACTTTGCAGATGTATTGGCGGCAGCAAGCTCCAACGCGAATACGAATGTATCTATGATGGGCGAGACCTTTAAGTACTGTGCGCCGATTGCAGGTGCTTTGGGGTTCTCAGTGGAAGATACTGCAGAAGCCATTGGTTTGATGGCGAATGCCGGAATCAAGTCCACTCAGGCAGGTACTTCCCTTCGAACCATTATGACGAATCTTTCCGGAGAGGTTAAGATTTGTGGGGAAAATATTGGTGAGGTGACAGTTGCTACCACCAATGCAGATGGTTCCATGAGGGATTTGTCGGATATTCTGGCAGACTGCAGAACTGCCTTTAGTGGTTTGTCCGAGTCGGAGAAGGCTGCTGCGGCAGAAAGTCTTGTAGGAAAGAATGCAATGTCAGGGTTCCTTGCACTGATGAATGCAGGAGAAGGAGATATAGCAAAGCTTTCGGGAGCGATAGATAACTGTAACGGTGCTGCACAGAGTATGGCAGACACCATGAATAATAACCTGGAAGGTCAGCTCACCATACTG
>CAZUVY010000244.1:0-1086 GCA_964623905.1 uncultured Faecalimonas sp. | reverse complement strand
AATCCGTGTTCAGTTTTTATCGGAAACCGTGCTCAGATGAGCCGGAATTTGCAGTTAGGGAGGCAAAAGATGGCTATACTTGTAGTTGGAACAATTTTCTTAGATGTTAAGGGATTTCCATTGGAAACTTACATCCCAGATGGGAGAAATGCTGGACGTGTTGAATATGTTCATGGAGGTGTTGCAAGAAACGTTGTAGAAGATATTGCGAACGTTGAATTGAAGCCTGTGTTTTTAAGTATGGTAGACGATACCCCTATGGGTTCGGATGTTTTAGAAAAATTAAAAAGGCATAAGGTGAATTGTGAACATGTATTAGTAGAACCAAATGGTATGGGGACATGGTTAGCAGTATTTGATAATAACGGTGATGTGGCAGGATCTATTTCAAAACGACCTTTGGTAAGGGCGCTTGTAGACTATGTGGATCGTCAAGGAGATGAAATATTTAAAGGAATTGATTCTGTGGTGCTTCAAATGGATCTTGAAAGAGATTTGGTTAAAAAAATCATTAATTTAGCAGAAAAACACAAGGCAAAAATATATGGTATTATTTCAAATATGAGTATTGCGGTTGAAAGAAGGGACTTTATAAAGAAGTTGGATTGTTTCGTTTGCAATCAGCACGAAGCGGGATTACTATTTATTGATGATTATAGTGAATGTACGATGGAAGAAATGAAGGATATCTTGTTGGAAAAAATTAGAAGTGCTAATATTACATCTATGGTCGTGACAATGGGATCAAAGGGTTCTGTCTATGCAACAATGAGCGGAGAATCTGGAATCTGTCCTTCTAAAAAGGTTAGGGTAATAGATACGACTGGAGCAGGTGACTCATTTGTTGCAGGGGTTGCTATGGGGCTTACATATGGAAAAAGCCTGCATGAGGCTTGTGAAATCGGAACAAAATTGGCGGCGTCAGTGATTACTTCTGTTGAAAATGTGTGTCCAAGATTTATGCCAGAGGAATTAGGACTAGAAGTAGAATCCGTTTAGAGGAATCATTAAAAACATAGTATTGTTATTTGAGTATAAACATGAGTTTGAGAGTTATTTGGCGAATTGAAATAACTCTCTTTTTAT
>CAZUVY010000243.1:0-1089 GCA_964623905.1 uncultured Faecalimonas sp. | reverse complement strand
AGATAAGTAATATAAAAATAATAGTAAATTCGATAAAGGAACTTCATTTTTTGAATACCGAGGATGTAGAACCTTTTAAAGTAGCATTTTCCGAAGAAGATGCAGATTTAATATATGATATCTCATATGTTGACACAATGAATTCAGATTATATAAAAAAATTCGGTGGGAAAAAGTTACATGAAGTAACTGGATGTAAGATATATCAGAAAGAGAATCAATATGTTTTAGTCCATAAGCCGGCCAAAAATGAAAGCGATGCTCATATTATTGTAGAAATAAATCAGAATAGAAACAGGCATCACATATATATTCCAGAAGAATACGTGACAAGGAATATACCGATATATCTAACTGCTTTGTTGGGGATAGACTTAGTTCTTCCGCATTTTCAACGGATTATGATGCATGCTTCTATTGTAAAGTACGAAAACGCAGCTATTTTATTTACCGGTCCATCTGGAATGGGAAAGTCTACACAAGCGAATTTGTGGAAAACATATAAAGGTGCATCTGTTATTAATGGAGATCGAGCTATTCTTAGCGTAGAAGAACAGATTTATGCATATGGCTCACCATATGCAGGAAGTTCAGGGATATATATCAATGAATGTGCTCCGGTTAAGATGATTGTGTTATTGAGACAGGACAAAGAAAACAAAATTGAAAAACTCGAAGAAAAAGAAGCCTATAGAATGCTTTTTCCAAGATTTCTGATGACAAAATGGGATAAACATTTGTTGATAAAAACGTTAGACTTAATCGAATGTCTCTTAAAAAAGGTACCAGTGTATTTACTGTCTTGCAGACCAGAGGAAGAGGCAGTGGAGCTTGTATATCAGAAGTTGATGAATATGACATAGACCGAGAAACGGTAGAAAAAGATGTAAATGAGTTCCGGCAGGAATTAGTAAAAAATAAAATATTGGAAATGTAAGTTGATTTAACAAGTTCTAAGAAGAATAAAAATGAGTCTTCCTAGAACTTGTTTTGGATTTTATAAAAGTAATTGGAGGTCAATCAGAACCTCCAATTTACAATATCCTCACAATCTGTTCATAGAGGCAATATGCCTTCTCTTCTGGAAAG
>CAZUVY010000242.1:0-1095 GCA_964623905.1 uncultured Faecalimonas sp. | reverse complement strand
TGTTACGCTAAGTGATAAATACTCTGCTTTCACTTCGTAGTCTGGGAAATATTCCGAAATTTCCTGTCTCCAGGCCTCTGTCTCTTCCTCATTGCATGTTGTGATTGCATAAATTGACATATCTTCCCCTGCATATTTTTCTTTTAAATCTTTTTCTGCAAGTTCAAGCATCGTCTTCTTTGCTGATTTCCAGCCTCTTACTTTTGCGATACTGTCCAGTTTTTCATTGTTTACAAGAAGTACCGGCTTAATATTGAGCACTGTTCCAAGTGCTGCAGCGGCTGGTGTCACACGTCCACCTTTTTTGAGGTATTTTAAAGTGTCTACCGTGATATATGCTGCTGCATTTAATTTTTCACTCTCCAGAATCTCTTTGATCTCTTTCGCTGATTTTCCCTGCTCTGCTAATCTCATCGCATCATACACAGAACATTTCTGCATTGCAGAAACTCTTTGATTATCTACAACCTGCACTTTGCCGTCATAATCCTGTGCGAGCATGGTTGCTGTTGCACAACTGCTGCTAAGACCGCTTGAAAGCGAAATATGTACGATCTCGTCATATTCTTTCAACAGCTTGTCCCAGGCATCCAGTACATCTCCCGGTGCTGGCTGAGAAGTGCTGATCTCTGCATCTTCTCCTAACTTATCAAAGAATTCTTCTCTTGTTAATGTAATGTCTTCTAAATATAATTCTTCGTTAATAAAAAATGGTGTAGGGATTACGGTAATGCCAAGTGTCTTCCCTTCTGCTTGTGTCATTCCACAGTTACTGTCTGTTACAATAGCTACCTTTGTTGCCATTTCTTTCTCTCACTTTCTAATTCTTAAAACTATGAATTGGTGCTGGAATACGTCCTTTACGGTTAATAAAATCTGAACAGTCAAATTCATTTACCGGCATGATTGGTGCATAACCTAATAAACCGCCAAATTCAGCAATCTCTCCTACATCTTTTCCGATAACTGGGATCAGACGCACTGCTGTTGTCTTTTGATTTACCATACCAATTGCCATTTCATCTGCAATGATACCTGAAATAGTAGATGCTTTTGTCTTTCCAGGAATCGCGATCATATCAAGACCTACTGAGC
>CAZUVY010000241.1:0-1110 GCA_964623905.1 uncultured Faecalimonas sp. | reverse complement strand
TTCACAAGCAATTCTCATCATTTTTTGCTTGGTTTCTTCTGAGAGTTCAGCCAATGAAAGCACCTCCATTCGTCAAGTCGTTTCTGTCAGAAGTCAGGTCAAAAGTGGTAATCCAGTGTCCCGCCAAAATAAAAGGATCCGCTGAGATCTGCCTCACGAATCCAATCATCCAGGTTTTTCAGTTCATCTTTGTAGTAGATATAGAACGCAAACGTGTCCTGATAGTAGGCATTTAGCTTATACATGGCCATGCCAATATCGTACTTGGTTTCCCCGACAAAGGCATCCAACGAGATGCCGGTCAGCTCACAGGCCTTGTCCAGAAAAGCATGATACTGTCTTTCAAAATGCTTCTGCTTGGCTTTTGGCTTGAATGTGAAGCTCTCGCCATCCTCTGCCACGTCCACTACACCGGTCAAAGATTCGAGGAACCACTGAATATCCTGCTCCCGATCCGTATCAGCGTCTACGTAGTCGGCAATAGAATGGTAAAACCAGTCAGGGATAGAACACTCGTGCACGCGCTCATGTGCCAAAATAGGTTCGTCGCTCAGTTCAATGATTCTACTGTGCATTTCTGTCTCCTTAATCATAATTTCATTTGAAAATACAGTGAGGGTTATCGCAACAGTCGCCGAGATAGCAAGGGAGATTGCTCTCCTTCTGGTAGAACGGGCGGCAATAGTAGCCGATTCGTTCGTCCACAGAGGTCATAGCTCCATCTACGATGTTGGCGATCATTAGATCGTCCCACTTTGGAATGGACAACTCGAACTTCCTCGGGGGTACTGACTTGGCTGTCAGAGCCGCAACAAGCGCATAAGCTGCGCGGTTGATGACATCGTTCTTGGCCTCACAGTACCAGTCGAAATCAACTTCTCTCTTCGTTCGGTTACTCCTTATCCTCGACTTCGCACCCGTCGTGCTTATTGAAGACGCAGTGCTTGTTGTCGCACTCATCTGTCAAATAGCAGGGCACCTCGTCGCTGTGGAACGGGTGACAGGTATAGCCAACCTTCTCCATAAGAATCTCTTTGACTACATCGACCACCTCGCCGATGATCGCCATATCCCATTCCGGGACGGCAGGATCAATCTCCAAGGGGCTGT
>CAZUVY010000240.1:0-1113 GCA_964623905.1 uncultured Faecalimonas sp. | reverse complement strand
AGGAAACAAAACTCTAAATAATTGCAGGCCTAATAAATCAGTAAGCGTATCAAAAACATTCAGAACACTTTTTTGTGTGCCGTCGGGCATTAAAAAGATAAGCATGAAGTGAGACTTTCTAAAAATCATCGTAAGCATGACCTTGCCCTTTTCTCGGTTACCTTTCACAGTGTCCATTTCAACAATAGGTAAATCAGGATTCTCTTTGATGAAACTAAGAAAATCTTCGTATGTACGACCTTGACGATACTTGTACTCAAACTTAGTGAGAACCTTGCGTTCTCGGCGTTTACGGTATACGACCTTCTTTGGCAAATCGATGTTTTTAACATCAAATACGCGTTGGTCAATGTAGTTATACAAAGTCTTTTCAGATATACCAAGTTCGTCACAATGAGTAGTGCATATGTGATTTAAAGACTGCCCTTTTAAGATTAAAGGCTTGATAAGTTTACCTATTTCCTGGATTTCTTCAGGAGTTTTACGTATGCCAGAGTGAGCTAACTTGATGCATTTTATATGAGCTGCATTAGCACGATGAGCAGTATAGTAAGCGTGATTCTTTTTGCATGTTTTTTGCTCTGTGCAATTGGTACAGACATATGGTGGTTTGTCTAACAAGCTACAGTGACTGGAAATATATTGATTACATATTTGAGTGCAATCAACACCATCAGGACAACGTTTGCATCTGTAACCATAGCATTCATGAGAAGTGTCAGAATCAAGGCAAAGTCGATTTCGTTGACAAGAAAACTTATTAACACAATCGAGTTCACCTTCTCTAGGAAGATTGTTTACAAAACATCTGTATTTAAGGATTTCTCTTGAAATAGTAGATGAAGAACGCTCGAGTCTACGAGCGATAGATGCAAAAGTGTAATCTTGACTTAGCATACGTTCGATTACAATTCTTTCTGATAAAGTAAGTTGTTTTGGCATAAATGCCTCCTTCCTAATCAGACAGAAGTTAAGATAAATATACTCGTTTGTAAAAGTAAAGGCTAGTTTGAAAGAGTAGTTGTGGAGATAAACTTGCAATTAAAAATAGATTTTACGGGAATTTATGTTGACAGTGGTTGGAGAGAAGTACAGATTAAGGGACACCTCTTT
>CAZUVY010000239.1:0-1119 GCA_964623905.1 uncultured Faecalimonas sp. | reverse complement strand
AATAGATACATATGTAGTATCAGGACATGGAGCAGTTGATACAAAAAATTTCACAACAACAGATAAAATATATTTATTATCAACAAAAGAAATATATGGACAAGTAAATGAATATTATGATACAGCACAATCAGAAACAAGACAATTAGATTATTATGAAAATATAGGATCAACATCAGATAATACTTCATTATCAGGAAAATATTATAATAATAGTGTGACTTATTGGTGGCTTAGAACTGCTATTAATATGTCTACTAATGGAAGTTTTAAATATTCACATCCATATACTATAGCTGGACGTGGCGAGGCTACATCTTCACTTGGTGTATCTCCAGCATTTAGAATAGGCTAATTGAAAAATCATATAGAATGATTTTAAAAAATAATTATTATGTATCTTAACAAAGAAAGGTAGGAAAAAATGAAAGAGAAAGGATTTACGCTAGTAGAATTACTTGCAGTAATAGTAATACTAGCAGTTATTGCATTAATAACAATAGTGTCAGTTAATAATACATTAACAGATACAAAAGATTCATTATCAGAAACACAAATAAAAAAAGTAGAAGAAGCATCAAAATCTTATTATTTACAAGAAGGTATGAATATAGAAGATAAATGTGTTAATATTTCAGAATTAATAGAAAAAGGGTATATAGAAGGAAAAACTATAATAGATCCAAAAACAAAGGAAGAATTAAAAGGATCAGTTAAAATAACATATGAATCAAATCAATACAGTTATAAGTATCAAGAAGATATTTGTAGTGTATGTACATTAATAGATAATGATGGAGATAAAAAAGCATCATTAAGTGATATGATAACATGTGGATCAGAATCATTTTATGTAATGAGTAATGATGGAAAAGAAATAACAATGTTAGCGCAATATAACTTAGATGTAGGAAATTACCATACATCAGCTGCTCCAGATTCACTAGCGCCAATTCCAAATCCAACAGGAATACAAAATGAGAAAGCAAAGGGATTTCTATATAGTGAAAGTGGAAGTCCCGATAGGTTAAATATATATGGTACAGTAGTTTTTTCAACAACCTATTATTGGGAAAGTGGAAGTTATAAACCAGCAGGAGATAGTAGTTATGAATATAT
>CAZUVY010000238.1:0-1159 GCA_964623905.1 uncultured Faecalimonas sp. | reverse complement strand
ATTCCAGACCGCACTATTTGATTTGTCGAATTACACCTGATATTTTACCTTGCTATAACATAAGCACTTCAAAATGCCAGCTTTGAAACTGGCATTTTGAATGAATATCACCTGTAAAACGACATTAAGTTGCAAACTGCTCCAAAAGTCTTCTGCTGGCATTCATACCGTATTTTTTACCGCACTCGCTGAACACCTTCCGTCTTTCCTCAGAAAGTGGCGGAAGCAAACGGATAGATACTCTGGATTTATCCAGAACATAAGTCACACTCCCTTCAGCTGTCCATCTATCAAGCTTTGCAACTTCCGGATACTTTTTTGCGTATTCCGCAAGCCTGCGTTTCAGCGATGTGTTAAAAGTATAAATCTGGATGGTGTCATCGCCCTCGCTGGTCAAAATAATTGTTTCTTTTTCATACTTAGATAATCTCATTTGTTTTCTCCTTTAATTTTTATTTAGAGATTGTCAAAATCTCTATGTAATGTGGAACTGCAATGTTATCTGCAATTCCACAAGCAGGCTTTTTGCCGTTCTACCCTCGATGTTTCCTTGGAGGCATATCCCCTGTGCGGTGCTGTCCAGTCTCCCTTACGGAAGCGCTCCCTTATGATCGTGGCGGTTTATCTCATCTCGGACGGTCATTCAATTTTTTCGTTCATCTCTGAACTGGCTACATCATACACCGAAAAATCGAAATTTCTGTTTTATATCCACTATCGAAAATTTACGCAAAAATACCCCGTTTTTTCCGATTGGAAAATACGGGGTTAGTTGTCACTTTATGAGGAAATATGGTAAAATATCTGCATCAGGAGGATGCCTATGAAAAACCAATTATCAATACAAGAAAAGCTGTGGGATCTTAGACGAGACCATGATTATAAACTGGAAGAAGTTGCAGCTGCAGTAAATGTTGTGCCCGCAACTATTAGCAAATATGAAAACAAAGAGAACAAAGAATACAATATTGTTACCCTCAACAAATTGGCAGAATTTTATGGTGTCTCTTTAGAATGGCTTGTTGGTAATACCGAAGTACAAACATCTTCTCTTACCGATATAGATGAATTGATGTTAGATGATGAGACCATAGAATTGTTGAAAAGCGGGCGTTTCAATAATAGGCTTTTTTGTGAAATTATCAAACATCCGGATTTT
>CAZUVY010000237.1:0-1177 GCA_964623905.1 uncultured Faecalimonas sp. | reverse complement strand
TTTTTTCTTTCTTTTCTGTCGCTTTTTCCTGCTTGTTCTCCTTTATCCCATGTAATTCATTATAATACGTATCGGTCACGGTCATTTCAACATTACCGACCGGTTGTCCCTCATAAGTATAGATGACTTCTCCTGTTTTGTCTTCCAATGTTGTCGGATACTCCACCGTATACTCCAACTGCTCCAAAGTTATCCCGGTCGGAAGCATCACATACCCATTCTTGTCCACAGACTGAATGTCTTTTTCGTTTATCTGCTCTGACGAAACGGAAACCTTCGTAAAATTCTCAAATGCATAATCCAGCATTGCTCTGGTATCCACATACGTATTTCCCGAACCATGTGTCCGCAGTACAACCGCCACCAGGTTTACTCCATCCTTCGATGCAAGCGTAACGAGTGTGTTCAGTGCCTTGTCCGTATAACCGGTCTTACCACCCACACAATATTCGTAATACTGCTTATTCCAACTGAACAGCATTTTATGGTGCTGAGCAATCGCTCTTGTCTCATCCGTCACATTCGTTGTCGGTATGGTGTACTCTTTGGTGCCGGTGATTCTCATAAAATCAGTATTCTGAAAACAGGCCGCACCTATCAGCGCCATGTCTCTTGCTGAAGTATAATGCTCCTCATCATGTAAACCGTGAGAGTTGACAAAATGCGAATTTTTGCATCCCAGTTCCTCTGCCTTTTCATTCATCAATTGGATAAAATGATCATATCCGCCCTCGGTGTTACTCGCGACCGCATGTGCCACTTCATTTCCGGATGCAAGCAACGTTCCGTAAAGGGCATCCTCCATGGAAATCTGCTCTCCGTTTTTCAATCCGATATGATTATCTCCTTTTTTCAGAAAATTGTAATCATCCGGTGTAATCGTAACAACATCCGTCAGTTCGTTCTGCTCCAGTGCTACAAGTCCGGTCAGCATTTTCGTAATACTTGCCGGATAATGTGGAGCATCTATATTCTTAGCATATAGAATCGCACCGCTGTCCGCATCCATCACAATACCTGCTTCACTATATATCTGCGGCCCCTTCGCCCAGCCTTCCAATTGGTTGGAATCTACGCTCTGCTGATACACTTGGTCAATATTCTCATTCGGCACCTGCACTACTTCCACTGCAAGTGCACACAGGCTGCTCATTAAATATATTATAATCACCCCAAG
>CAZUVY010000236.1:0-1179 GCA_964623905.1 uncultured Faecalimonas sp. | reverse complement strand
CAGATAATAATCATTCTTCAGATTCACTGACGGAGCCGCTGTATCCACATAGGTATCCTTGATATCAGAACGGTCCACATCCAATTTTACGGTCGGATCGATCACAACAGGAAAAGTTCTCTCAGGATCATTGATCCACAAAGGATCAGCTGTGACCATCATAATATAGTGTCCTTCCGTTTCTTCAAAAGTTACTGTAACTGCATCCGAAAGTGTTCCCTCTGCATCATACATATATGGAGCTTCGATCCGCATCTCTGGCAATCCCTGCTCTGCTCCTTCTTCATACAGACCGATCGAACCGTCACTTTCCTGCACCGGGATCAGCCCTCCAAAGTCTGCATGGAACTGATATTCATAAGAATCTTTTGCCTTCTTTACTACAATATTTTCTTTCAGGCTGGATGAAGTGAGTACATACTCCAGATCTGCATCTGCATAGACATCTGCATATTTCATTCCGGATGTCTTTTTATCCAGAGACATTTTTTCTGTCTTTTTGTCTCTCTTTCCCTCTTCCTTCATCATGGATATGGACTGGAGTTCTTCTGTTTCTTTTCTTTCGCCTTTCATTTCCGGTCTTTCTACGTCAGTTACCGGCGTAAAAGATACGGTATACCCATTTTCGTTCTGGATCGATACCCCCTTTTTATCAATGGATTCAGAAAATCTGACAGAATGTTTCCCTTTTCTATTCTGGTAGACTTCTGTTCCTTCCACCATCTCTTCCGTAAGCGTATTATCAATCTCTTCCCATTTCCCGTTTTCAATATAATGAACCGGTTCTGAATAGACAGCCGCTACATAACTTCCATCAGACATCAGATAATGTTTCGTGTATTCCGTCCTCTCACTCTCAACTTCGCATACCATGTCTGGTTCCTCTATCTGTACTTCTTCCTCTCCATGGTAGGTATCCTCCGCATAAACCGTCATCGGCCAGTCGCAGGAGGTGACTGTGATCGCCAGCGCAAGAAGTATCGCCAGCATTTGCTTCATAAGTTTTGTTTTCTTAATAGCCATTCTTCCTCCGTTCCGTTCAGAAAATCTGACATTAACGGGATGAGACAGAATTTTCTGAACACTCTTTAAATATAAAACACATAACTTACGAAAAACTGACGCGTTTTTTCACATTTTTTATATTTTTTGCAAATTTGTTTTTAAAAAGCAAAGAAT
>CAZUVY010000235.1:0-1197 GCA_964623905.1 uncultured Faecalimonas sp. | reverse complement strand
CCGCCATATTGTTCTTTTTAGCTTTATTTATAATTGTAGACGAAATTGCACCAAACACGTCCAAATCAATACATTCTTTTAATGCATTTTTATTTTGGAAATTATACACATCGAAAAAACCTTTAATGTAAACTCGGTCGCCCTCGCCTTGAACTTCAATTGCACGGTAGCCGACATCAAACATTATAACATTTTCCACATTTATTGTTCTTGCATAATTGCTTGATGCATTTATTGTTGAATGGTCAAAATTTCTAAATAAGGTATTTTTGACATTTAATGTCGCAGATGCGTATAATTCCACGGCTCTATACATATAAAATAATTCACAATATGCAATGTTTCGTGCTTCGCTCAACTCAGTATTATAACTGCTATCTGATTTATTTGCTCCTTGAATTTGGACATTCACCAAATTTGTTGCAGTTATGGCAATATAATGCCATTTTGAATATGTTTCTTCGCTAGTTGCTTTATTTCTCTCCGCATAATTTATCAAATACCCATTTCCAAAAATTGTGTTTTTTGCAACATAGGTATCTAAATATTCATATGTGCCATTATCTATTTGAGGTTGTTGGTCAGTATGCCCAAAACTCTTTTGTAAAACAATACTTGCTCCAGCATTCACAAAACCTGCCTTATTGAACACATTAACACCTTGCACAATATGGAATGTATAACTATATAATTCTTGCCCAGATTTTCGTTTTGCCGTTATTGTAACGAGATTGTTTTTGAAATGGTTTCTATAGTTTGCACTTGTGCTTAAATCTTGTGAGTCATAATCAAATATATCTCCATATGAGCTGCCCACAATAGAGCTAAAATCTATCTCAAAATTGCCCGTTTCTGCATTATATGTCTTATTTATTGTAAGTGCGGTTCCATCTACACTATAAGCAAACCATTCAATATTTTGATACAAACCTTCGTTGTTTTTGGTTGTTCCGTTGTAAATATCAACCGTCATTCTATAATTTTGATTTGCACTTTCATAATATGAAGTTTTTCCAAACACACGCATTTGTTGTAAACCAAAATCTTTATCTTTTTCGTTGTTTAAATCACCAAAATCAACTTTGGTTATTCCATCTCTAAAAATATTTACAATTTTTTTGTATGTATATTTTGCACTATAAGTAATATTTATTGAGTCTTCAAAAGCAAGACTTGCACTGTCTGGCAAACTTATGG
>CAZUVY010000234.1:0-1211 GCA_964623905.1 uncultured Faecalimonas sp. | reverse complement strand
CATATATAACCGCTGTTTTGATTTTGTTTTCCATTTTTAATTACTCCTTATAATTCTTTTTTTGTCTTTCGACGGGAACGAACAAAACGGAAACGGATAGATGTTTGGTTGTCTTTGAATAGGCTTCCTTTTCCGTCAAGGGTTGCGACAAAGCAATGCACTTTACCCTTGACGAAAAAGACGTTTTCGTTTACGCTTCCCCAAAAGAAAGACTAATTATTGTTTAGTTGCACTTTGGCAAACGAGCTATGTTTTCTTTGCTGACTTTACCTAAAATTTCACCCTCGCTTATGCAAGTGAACTCGTCGGCAAGCAGTATTTTTCTATCTTCCGCACCGAACGAACAAATTACGTCCTCATCTAATACGTCGGATAAAAAGTAAGTGGGCAGGTTTCCGCCGTAAACTAATCGTTCGCCTGTTTTTTCCATATACTTGGTTATGTAGTTAGCCGCTTCGCTTAAACCGTCGTGAACGTCGATAGGCTTAAAGTCGTTACGTCCGAAATGTTTTAGAAAATGGCTGTTTTGGTAAGTCGTTTGCATACGGCGTTTTTTCGTGTCGTAGTCTTTGACTTTCTCCAACGTTCCTACCATTTTGGGCGTTTGGAATATACCGTGAAAATGCAATCTGTTCTTTTCGGGAGAACGCTCCCATACACCTACATACTTCCAACCGTTTCTTGCGACAAGGTGTTTCAGCGTATTAGATAATATTTTGCGGAACGTTTCTTCAGTATGTAGTTCGTCCGAGTAAGTAAACGTGCAGAAATAGTCCCATTGCTGTAAACGTAGTTTTCGCATAAGCCGTGTTCTGCGTTTTAGGGCGTTTGTTTTCTTTCGCTCGACGTGTTTATTGACGAAAGTGGTTAACTCGTCCGTATCGGCAAAATCCGTCTTTAACGCGGCTTTTATATGAGCCTTGCGTTCTCGCTTAGGTAACGACTTACTTTCCTTGTATGCCGTTTCAAAGATGTTGAGAAATTCGGCTGTCTTAGGTTGTTGCACTTGTTTAACGGCTCGTCTTTTACAGCCTTTTCCACTCGGATATGCTCCTTGCGGTATTCCTATATAATGACTGCCGTCGTAGTAAATTTTTGTGTTTTGGTAATCCATTTGTTATTCTCCTTGTAATTGTATTTTTTGTATGGTGGCAATAAAAAAGGCAAAGCATAAAACACCATACAATTTCATACTTTGCCGTTTAACGTTC
>CAZUVY010000233.1:0-1213 GCA_964623905.1 uncultured Faecalimonas sp. | reverse complement strand
CGGGGTTGCCGTGGCTTCACAGATCCTTTTACCTCCACCACTCTGAATAAGAGATATTATTTTGTTCTGTTGATGATAATATCATTAAATGCCATATACGTCAAGGCATATTTTACGCAAACCATCATTTTCCACGATAAGGTGGTTCCGCCGGATAACCGCCCGCTATCTTTTGCATAGCTCTTTGCAAGGCATCTTTGGAATTTTTCCAATCCTCCTCTTTATATCTGTAGTCAAACTTTTTCTCCAGCCAGTCAATTTCTTCCAGAATACGAACCATATTTTTCTCCATCTGAGAAAACAAAATTTCCCTTAACGCCTTTTGCTCCTTATCGCTCAAATACAGCGGTGCTGTATCCAGAATATCCGCCAAATGATGCAGACACAAACCTTTCCCATTTTTCACCAGTTCCATAAGGTCCGAATCGTTCCTTTTATATAGGAAGAAAAAAGTTGCAACATACCGCTCATAATTGCGTTTTACATGATTACATATGTAGCAGGATTCCTCCTTTTCATGAACCCACCGGCTCACATTGTTGCTCCCTCTGACATGTTCGGAGTCTTTTCGAAGTTTGTCCACCATTCCGATTTTAGAAGTCACAGTGTAATTCTTCATTTCTTTCTTCATTTCACGAATCAACGTCTGCAATCGCGTATCTGTTATCAGGGCATTCGCTAACGTCTCTCCATAAGCGAACATTTTCCGGTAATGTTCCCTGCAGAACCCCACTTTATCCGTTTCTGCCCGCACATGATCCTGCATATAAGAAGCCTGCGGTCCCAAAACAAAGTCAAGCGCATTCTGCTCCACATTTCGCTCAATATAGCAAAACGGACATTCATCGTTCGCACGAAACGCATCCATCAGTGGGATGGTATATAATTCCTCTTTCATAAATATTCCTCCGAAAATCAACGTACTCATTATAACAAACTGTGACCTTTTGTCAATAATGTTTGACACTGCAAACACTTCCATATTATACTCTCATTGAATATTTAATGAGGTACATTACAATATGAAAGAAATAGATTTTTCCATAACAGAATTATGTTTTATCGGATTGGCGGCAGCCATTCTCTGTGTGCTTGCTCCTTACTCGATTCCAACCCCTTGGGGGATTCCTGTCACGTTGCAGACATTTTTTATTACACTTACCGCCATTGTCCTGGGGGCGAAATCTGCAATGACCTCTACACTGATCTATAT
>CAZUVY010000232.1:0-1223 GCA_964623905.1 uncultured Faecalimonas sp. | reverse complement strand
TGGCACTGCGGGGTCAAAGAGCCAATCATGCTTGACATTGTGGTTAATTAGTCAACTGGGGAGAGCCTATCATTTCTTGGAAACAAGTACGTTGCATCAACTAGAAGATGGAGATGGGCGGAAGAATGGTAGGCAGTCGGATAGCTTCATAGTACCGTGGAAACTGAGTAATGCCAGTGGAGGGAAGGGGGCTACATAATAACGGTCTTTCTGAGGACACATTATCCGTACTCAGGGACGGAGGTAATAATGGGAACGAAATTAGAAAGAATAATGGAAATCTCGGCAACTACGCCGAAGCCAGAGTTTACATCTTTGTATTACTTGATAAATGTTGAAATGCTGAAACAGTGTCATAAGGAATTAGATGGCAGTAAGGCAGTCGGTATTGATAAAGTGACAAAAGCAGAGTATGAGGAACATTTGGAAGAAAACTTAACAAATCTTGTAAGCAGACTAAAGAATAAGGCTTACAAACCCTTGCCATCGCTTAGGGTGTTCATTCCGAAAGCAAATGGTAAGAAACGTCCATTGGGAATTGCTTCCTATGAGGACAAGATTGTGCAACTGGCAGTGAAGAAAATACTGGAAGCTATTTATGAACCAAGATTTCTAAACTGTATGTATGGTTTCCGACCAAACAGAGGATGCCATGATGCCATAAAGGAAGTGCATACTCAACTAAGTAACGGACATATCAATCATGTGGTGGATGCTGATATAAAAGGCTTCTTCGACCATATGAACCACAAATGGATGATGGAGTTTCTAAAGCTTTACATCAAAGACCCAAATCTACTCTGGTTAATCAACAAATACTTAAAAGCCGGAGTAATGACGGATGGAGTGTTTGAAGAAACGGAAGAGGGTTCAGCACAAGGAAATATCATTAGTCCGATACTGGCAAACATCTACATGCACAACGTACTGACGTTATGGTACAAGTTTGTTATCAAAAGCAATACCCTTGGAAACAGCTTTCTTGCAGTGTATGCAGATGATTTCATCGCAGGATTTCAGTATAAGGAAGATGCAGAGAGATACTATGTATCATTAAAGGAACGATTGAAGAAATTCAATCTTGAACTGGAAGAAAGCAAGAGCAGAATGATAGAGTTTGGCAGATATGCAGAAGCCAATTCCAAACGGAAATATGGCAAGAAACCAGAAACATTTGATTTTCTGGGATTTACATTCTACTGTGGAAAAGGAAAGAAAAGCGG
>CAZUVY010000231.1:0-1230 GCA_964623905.1 uncultured Faecalimonas sp. | reverse complement strand
ATTTTCAGGAATTCGTTTTTATTGTCATCTATTGTTTAATTATCAATGTTCTTTTTCGTTTTTGTTGTCGTCCGCGACAACTATTTCATAATATCAGATGTTTTTCAGTTTGTCAACAACTTTTTTCAAGTTTTTTTATTTTTTTCAAAAGTTTTTTGATAAAAAGCGGAGAAAGAGGGATTTGAACCCTCGCGCCGGTCACCCGACCTACACCCTTAGCAGGGGCGCCTCTTCGGCCTCTTGAGTATTTCTCCGAACTTCATAAAACATATGATATTTTGCTGTTTTTCACAGCGCAAGAGTTATTATAGTCGAGATTTTTTGAAAAGTCAACGCTTTTTTTTGATTTTTTTTAACTTTTTTATTTCTACTATATATAGAAAAATGCAATATAAAAAAGGACTATATCTAGTCCTTTTTATGTTCCTCTATTGCTTTTTCAATTCGTCTCTTTACTTTTTCTGCAATCTCAACAGTTTTCATATCTTTATATTCTTCATAGTAGAGAGGCTTTAAATAATGCACTTGTACTTCTACTGGTTTTAAAGAATGTGAATCAAATGGTTTAAACGAATCAATTAATGCTACTGGTACAATTGGACATTTTGCTTTTGTAGCGGCTTTAAAACTGCCACCTTTAAATTCTCCCAGAACATTTCCATTCTTTGATCTAGTACCTTCTGCAAAAATCAAGTAGTTTCTTTTCTTTTTTACTTCTTGCGTTACATCAATGATTACTTTCATAGATTGTCTTACATCATCACGATCTATGAAAAATGCTTTCATACATGCTGCAATCTGCTTTATAAATGGAATATCTTTTAATTCAATCTTATAAACTACAGAAAATGGATTTGGACAACTGTCAATCATAGCAAGAACATCATACATTCCCTGATGATTTGGGAAAAACATGAATCCATTTTCCTTTGGTATATTTTCCTGTCCAGAAGATTTAATAATTACATTTCCACCTTTATTTGCTCGATATACAATATACTTAAACAATTTGTTATGTTGTTCGTCTGTATATTTGTCTGCATGAGCTGCATAGTAGCATAATTTCACCCACATAAATGGTACTAATAGAATATTTCTAAATACCATCATTAATATTCTTTCCATATATTCTCCCTTTACCTTTTCTTTTAAATATTATTATAGTCGATGAAAATCAAAGATTCAATAATAGCTTTCCTTGGTTGTATTTTTTTATCTGAAATATTATAA
>CAZUVY010000230.1:0-1265 GCA_964623905.1 uncultured Faecalimonas sp. | reverse complement strand
AAGAGAAATGACAGGCGCAGGTATGATGGACTGTAAAAAAGCTCTTACAGAAACAGACGGAGATATGGATGCAGCTGTTGAAGTATTAAAGAAAAGCGGTGCAGCTAAAATGGCAAAAAAAGCTTCTCGTATTGCAGCTGAAGGTATCACATGTGTTGCAAGCAATAATAACGAAGTAGTAGTTGCAGAAGTTAACTCTGAAACAGACTTCGTTGCAAAGAACGAATTATTCCAGAATTTTGTACAGTTAGTAGCTGACACTGCACTTGCTTCTGGCTTAAATGGTGGTAAGAACGGTGAAGATGTAGAAGCTCTTCTTGAAATGAATGGTCTTAAGGAGGAATTAATTGAAAAAACTGCTACAATCGGAGAAAAATTATCTGTACGTAGATTTGCAAAAGTTTCTGGAGAATGTGTAGCTAGCTACCTTCATGCAGGTGGTAAGATTGGTGTAGTTATTGCAGCAGATGGTGCAGCAGATGCAAAAGAAGCACTTACAAATGTTGCTATGCAAGTTGCAGCTATGAGACCAGAATACATCAGCAGAGCTGATATTGATGAAGCAAACCTTGCAAAAATCAGAGAAATCATCGTTGAATCTTCATTAAACGATCCAGCTTCTCTTCCAAAGCCAGTTTTAAATGCTTTAATCAACAAAGCATGTACAGAAAAGATTTGGACTGATGCAGATATTGCTGTTTACGAAGAACAAAAGAATAATAAATACTTATTCAACTTCCTTTCAGATGATGCAAAAGCTGTACTTGTAAACTTAGCTATGGCAGACAAAGAAAATATCATGACAAATAAGATTTTCAACGGTGCAGTTGAAGGTCGTGTTTCTAAACAATTAAAAGATATCTGCTTATTAGATCAAACTTATGTAAAAGCAGAAGACGGAAAACAAACTGTTGCTGCATACCTTAAATCTGTAAACAGTGCTCTTGTAATTAAGAACATTGTACGTTTCGAAGTAGGCGAAGGTATGGAAAAGAAACAAGAAAACTTTGCTGAAGAAGTTGCAAAACAGATGGCTTAATCAGTAATCTGAATTGAATTTAATATGTAAATGAAAGACTTTCGGAGTAATCTGGAAGTCTTTTTTTGTCTAAAAACAAGATTTTCTAATCTTTTTTATCTATTCAATTTTACAGGACTTGAATATGCATATACAGAATTATATAATGATATGTAATATTATTGAGTTAGGGTGCATATTCCGGAATAACTGCGCATCCGTTCCAGAAGAACGGAGCGCCATTCCG
>CAZUVY010000229.1:0-1266 GCA_964623905.1 uncultured Faecalimonas sp. | reverse complement strand
AACACCGTTCCAGAGAATGTCGGCATAGTTCCAACTATCGTCACGGGTAACATCCTCGCCCGTTTCCTCGCTGTCCTCGTCCTGCATGGTCGAATAGAACGGAACACGGCTGCGGTTCTGCCTTGCAAGGGTCAGATACTCGGCGGCAGTTTCTTCGGTGCAGTTCTGCTCGTCTGCGTATTCAGCAATGACTTCCTTTGCGCTCTTGCCGGAATTGTTGTAAAGCCATGCAATGCCACGGGCGGCTTTGTATTCGTCCAGCGATTTGAATGAGCCGACTTCTTCCTGTCGGCGGCAATC
Source organism: uncultured Faecalimonas sp. (assembly GCA_964623905.1). Taxonomy (GTDB): domain Bacteria; phylum Bacillota; class Clostridia; order Lachnospirales; family Lachnospiraceae; genus Faecalimonas. The sequence continues at coordinate 966 of CAZUVY010000229.1, read as the reverse complement.
CAGAAGTGCGTTGCCGATGAAGTAATGGGCATAGGTCAGAAAGTCTGCGCCCTTGTCGGGAGCGTAATTCGGCAAACACTCCAACATGGCAAGAACACAACTGAGCTTGTAATCCAGAAAACGCAGAGGGTCATATCGGTCAATGCCCTCGGTCAGCAGAAAGCGGTACACTCGCTTGTTCAGCCTTGGCTCGTAGTGATGGAGGAAATAAGTGAAGTATGTATTGTTCTGCTCTCTGATGGCAGAAATAATATAATCGTTGATGTCCTCTGCCTTGGGTGGTGCAGGGGCAAGGCGGAAGATGCGCCCTGCCTGCCGCATGGTCATAGCTCCGTCCGGCACAGCGAATTTTGCTGTGCTGGCATATTCATCGGTATTCCAGAAGCGTTCTTCGGACATTAGGCGCACCTCCTTTCAGTTTATTTTGAATATTCTTATAAGCTATTGATGTATTCGGCGTATTCCGCAGGATGATTGATAGAATACTCGCCATGATACAGCTTATCTTTGATGAACAGTGTGCTGCCCGGTATCATTTGATGCAGCTTTCGGGCTGACGAAATCATGTTGGATTGCTCTCTTGCGCCGACAACAACGGTTACTTTTGCTGTAGTCCTGCTGATTTCTTCTTTACAGGAATAGCTTGTATTGGCTTTCATAAATGCGATCATATCCTGCTTAGATACTTTACAGGTATCCTCAAAATAATCAGCGAACAAATCTGACTTGATTTTCAGCGACTTGAATTGCAGTTTAGCAAACCACTTTTTCTTGATAAGTCCGAAACTCATATCAAACATCGGCTTTATCAAAGCATTCGTCAGCTTTGAGGGTATAACACAGGCACTCTCGATAATGGCATATTCGCAAAAGGACGGACGCTGTGCCAACATTTCAACCAAAACTTGTCCACCCAAAGACAAACCGCCTATCAGAAAAATATGTCCTCCCCAATGTTCATCTATG
>CAZUVY010000228.1:0-1278 GCA_964623905.1 uncultured Faecalimonas sp. | reverse complement strand
TTTGTCCTTCCATCCCTTTTGGTCGCACAAAGGGACTATCCGTTTCAAGCAATATCTGCTCCAGCGGAATCTGTCTTACTGCTTCTTTTAGTTCTTCCATCCCATCTCGTGTGATCATTCCGCCGATTCCAACCAGGAAACCTCTATCTATATATTCTTTTGCCAAGTGATAGTTTCCCTGAAAGCAATGAATCACACCGCGCATTCCATTGTATCTGCACTCGTCTAAAATCTGCAGTGCATCTGGATGCGCATCCCCTCTGACATGAAGTACAACCGGCAGCCCTGTCTCTTTTGCAAGCCCCAGTGAAATACGAAACCAATCTTTTTGGCGTTCTTTCTTCTTTTCAATCATGCCCTGTGAATCCTCTTCTGTGAATTGTTCCAAACGAAAATAATCCAATCCCGTTTCCCCAATCGCCTTCACCTTTTCAGTATTCGCCCACATAAGGAGCTTTTCTTTGTACACAATATCATTTGCCGAATCCATTTCCACTGCATTTGGATGAATGCCGACTGCAAAATAGATCCACGGATATGTTCCAACTTCTTCTATCATCTTTTCGTTGGTTTCAAATCCAATTGCAGCATTCAGACAATATTCCAGTCCCTGTGCATGCATTTTCTCCAGCAATTCCATTCTCCCATTTGCAAATTTTTTATGATCATAATGTACATGACTGTCAAACATTTTGCTTTCTCCTTTGTTTTTGATGCTTTCTTATATTCCAATTATACACGCGAAACCCATAATATTTATTTCAAATTTTCTAATTCAGCCACCAGATTGCAAAATTCAAATAAGCCGCAAAGGTCAGCCAGATCAGATACGGAATATTCAAAAGCGCAGCCCGTTTATCGACTTTCCAAAACGCCAGTATCATCAATAACACCAAAATCCATAAAATCACGATCCATACAAACGAAAACAGATACCACTCAAAATTAAAGAAAAATGTGGGCCACAAGAAGTTGACTGCCAACTGATACCAATACAGCATCAGAGCTTTTTCTGTTTTCGCTTTACTTGCATTGCTTGTGAGAATCAGGTAGGAAGAAATTCCCATCAATATGTATAGTATCGTCCACACAATCGGAAATACAATAGAAGGTGGTGAAATCTCTGGCTTTGCCAACATTTTATAACCTTCCATTCCATCCTTGGTGATCAATGTTGCAACGATTCCGGTCAAAAGTGGTACTAAAATACATTGTAAGAGCAGCAAACGATTTCCTTTCATACACATCCTCCAAATATAAAACTACTATTAATATATG
>CAZUVY010000227.1:0-1289 GCA_964623905.1 uncultured Faecalimonas sp. | reverse complement strand
GCGGTTAAATCCGCAAGCAAGGCAGGCAAAAAGTTGTCTCGCAAAAATACTTCGGCACGAGCATTGGCTTCTTTATTGAAAATATCTTGCTTTGTATTGCTCCTTTCTTGCCAAGGTTCATTTATTCCGTAACCGAGAACACGCCAATCGAGGATTAAGTCTATATCTTCCGAAAAACGCTCTATAAGTCCATAAGCCTTAGATAAACTTGTACCACCCTTAAAAGCAATATTGTCTTTCCACGCCGAACGATGAAAAAGATAATCAAGCATATAACATACCCAAAAATCTTTTTCGACAATGGCATCCGTCATACCCATTTTCGCGGCAGTGTTATGAAAAAGGGCTTTTCTGTCGTTTTCTTTTATTTTTGCAATATTTCGCATTATTAATTCCTACAAATTTGTCTTATATATTCGTATATCCAAGAGGTTGCCGTTTTGGCTTCTATCATCATTGCTCGCTTTTCATCGATCGTCAACAGTTTTCGCAAGTTGTCCAATACAGCATTGTTGATTTTATCTTTTCCTAATGCTTTTAGTGCTTGAATGGTTAATGCCGTTTTATACGAAAGTTTAGACACCTCTTTGTTTGTCGTTCTTTTAAATTGAATAGTCGTATTGTCAAAGGTATATTCTTTATACGTACCGTCGCTAACGTAAACCCATATGGCAGGTACTTGTGTAGACAATCCAAGCAAATTTAACGCAGTATCGCCACACGGAACGATAGTCCAGCCATAATTGCGAGCAAGCGCATGGGCAACGTTGTTCGGTATCGGCGCAACATATTCATTTAAAAAGTCGCTGTATTCGGGTCTGTCATAAACTCCGCGCAGCACTCTTCTTATTGTTCCTTCGGCCTCAAGACGAGTCAATATAACGTTTGCGATAGTTTTATCCGTTATATCGGCAAAGTCAGCCGCTACAAATACAGAGCCAATTTTTTCAGATAGTATTCTCTCTTTTATTTCTCCGATATAGTTAGGTCTATTCATTGCCACACCTCGTTAGAAATAGTATATACTTTTTCTAACAAAAAATCAAGACATTACACCATAAAAAACAAAAATTTTTTGTGAAATTTTTATAAACTTTTTTCAGTATTAACTCGAAGCTTTTTTCAAAAGGCACTGAGGCGGGTGCTTGACTATACAAGCGTGTCGCTTCGCTCCGCGGTCAAGCACCCGCAAAAAACAGAGCAAAAAAACAAAACTCAATACCGAGAGAAAGGTCGTCGCCGCTAAACCGCTTGGCGAATCGCCCTTTTTCTCTCGTCGGTATACTTTG
>CAZUVY010000226.1:0-1337 GCA_964623905.1 uncultured Faecalimonas sp. | reverse complement strand
TCAAGCTCCTTTTTCTTGGTAAGCCTTGCAAGTCCCTTTAAATCGCTTAATTCAATTTCCAGTTGACTCCGTTCACGCTCTGCTTCAAAGATAAGATGATTTTGCTTATCAAGCGTAGCCTTGATTTTTTGAAGTTTGGGGAAAACGGCTACTTCCGATGACATAATCGGTCTTGGAGGTGTCTGTGGTTTGGGCGGTTCTGTAACCTCTATTTCAAGTACAGTTTCGGTAATTATGGCTACTGATGGCTCATGTTCGGTTATTACTTCCTTAGCCGGAGTTGTAACAACTTCTACGGTGTCATCTGCTTTTATAACAGCCTTGCTTCCGTATTCTTTTTCCAGAGCTTCATAAAACAGCTTGTTTTTCAGTTCCCTTGCGGCTTTCAGTAAATCGTGAATCAAAAGTGCCAGTCGGTTGGTTGCTCCTCGTATGATATTGGCAAGCAGTTCCGGACAGTTGCCCCATGCTTTGATGGAGCTACGGATACGGTCTGTGATAAATTCCTTTTTTATCTGCCATATCTTTGGCTCCGGCACTTGGCTAACCAAGGCTCGATCTACTTCGTGATTCCACATCATACGCACCTCGTTATCTGCCTTTATCTGTTCTGCTTTGGGATTATTCTTACCGATTTTCTTGGTGGCAAGGTATAATCCGTTTTTATCGAATACATGGAGCTTATTCTTATCGTCCTCTATCAGAAGATTGATAAGGTCGGTATAGAAGTGTTTTGCCTCGTCCAGATAATGCTCCTGCTTGAACAGCTTGTTCTTGGCGGTAAATAAGGTTCTCTCATAGACTTCACCTTTTTTGATTATCGTACAGCCCTTGCGGACATTACCACTATCATCCAGTATCTCTTTCTTGGAGCGTACATGCTTTTTCTGCTCGTTGTAGAACATATTGCGTGTTGCAATCTTTTCTATAGGCTCCGGTAACAGTTCCCTTTCCGAAAAGATGAGATGGATATGATAGTTGGTCTTGCGTTTGTTGTGGTGCAGGGCTGAAACGCACTCCACACCATACTTTTCCTTAAAGCGGTTGGTAAATAACTGTAACAGCCTGTCAGGGTCGTACAGGTCAGGGAAAGATTCTGGCAGGGCTATAATAAGTTCTCTTGCCTCGATACATTTTCCCTCTGTACCGCTTTTTAGAAATTCCTGCTGATTAAATCTGGCAAGCTCCGTCCAGTAGTGGCGGTCTGTGGTTTCATAGACTGCATACAGATTTTCCTGCTTGGCGTGACTGGATATATAAGTAATCCTGCCACGGACATTGTGGAGCTTGCTCATCTGAATAAATGAATTTCTTTCGATAGTGCTTCCTCCTCTCGT
>CAZUVY010000225.1:0-1358 GCA_964623905.1 uncultured Faecalimonas sp. | reverse complement strand
TGATGGTAGTATAAAAATAGTACAAATCTAAAATGACTTCTTCCATAGCATCATGTAAAATAAAGAGATGGAGGAAGAACATTATGTCAAAAGGAAAGCAATACACACAACAATTTAAAGAAGATGCTGTTCGTTATAAAGAAGAGCATCCAGAGCTCACTTATGAAAAAGCAGCACATAATCTTGGTGTAAGTGATTCTGCACTTAAAGCATGGGTAAGAGCAGCAAAGGATAATGAAGGAAACGTTCCAACTCGCGGTAGCGGAAACTATGCGAGTGACGAAGCAAAGGAAATTGCCCGTCTTCAACGAGAACTTCGTGATACAAAGGACGCACTTGAAATCTTAAAAAAAGCAATCAGTATCCTGGGAAAATGACAAAAACAATCTATACTGCTACTTCAGAATATATTGAAGAAGTGGCGGCACTACCTGTGAAGCACCATGTTTCTGTCAGCGGGGTACTGCGTATATTAGGTGTTTCACGTTCTGGATATCTGTCTTGGAAAAAACGCAAACCTTCTAGCACAGAGCAGCATCGAAATCATATAAAAGAAAAAATCAAAGAAATATACGATGATTCTCATCAGAATTACGGAGCACCTAAAATAACGGAGGAATTGCATAAACAAGGGGAAACAACTGCCGAAAAAACGGTAGGGAATTATATGCGACAAATGGGAATTAAGGCACAATGGGTAAAACCATATACGGTAACAACAATTGATTCCGATTTCAGTGCAAAACTAAAAAATATCCTAGATGAGAAATTTAATCCTGATGAACCAGACGCAGTATGGGTATCTGACATTACATATATTTGGACATTTGAAGGCTTTGTCTATTTGACCAGCATTATGGATCTCTTTTCGAGGAAAATTATTGCATGGGTGCTCAGTACTACCTTAGAAGCTGTTCACGTAGTAGAGTGTGTAGAAAAAGCCAAACAACGAAGAAACATAAAGAAGCCATTGATTTTTCATTGTGATCGAGGCTGCCAATATGTTTCTGATGTATTTAAGGAAGCAACTTCTGGAATGATAAACAGTTATTCGAAAAAAGGATATCCGTGGGATAATGCATGCATAGAATCATTTCATGCACTCTTAAAAAGAGAATGGATAAATCGTTTCAAAATATTTAATTATCATCACGCGTACAAGCTAGTATTTGAATACATTGAAACCTTTTATAATACAGTCAGAATTCATAGCCACTGTGGATATTTATCACCAGATCAATATGAACAAGAATATCAACAAAAACTATGTGGATTGGCTGAAAAACTTGCGAGTTAACTACTCGCAGGTTCTAGGAAAAAGTCATTTTTAACTTGTACTTTTTCTTGACATAGGACCA
>CAZUVY010000224.1:0-1359 GCA_964623905.1 uncultured Faecalimonas sp. | reverse complement strand
TTGATCAATTGATTCACATATGTACTTAACCCAGCAACTAGAATCCCCTGCGTAATGGCTGTAAAGACTGCCATGGCAGCTTCTTGTGCTGTACCGCAATCACATGTGGCAAAGACATAGATGGAGCAGATGGCGATTCCGACAATGCCCAGAATTGCTGGAATATATTTATCTTTTATCCGGTCTGTTTTCTTAATTCCAATACCAATGAAGTATAATGCAATCGTTACGATTAAAAGCTCTGGTTTGACGTAACTTGTGAGTTGTTCCATGGGTTTTCCTTTCTACTTTAATTTGGGGATGTTGGTTGGCTAAAAGGAGTTCTTTAGTTCTTTGGTATTCTTGCTTTGATTTTATCTCTGAATTTACACGCTGGTCCGCCATACATGGATTTACATTTCTTTCTGTATTTACATTCTGCACAGTTTTTGGGTATTTTTTTCACAATACCTCCTAATCTTTGTTTATCTGAACCAAACACATAAATACGACACCACATGTTCCGCCGACTAAGAATCCTGTGATCAATCCTACTATAAACATAATTCCGACCATCTTTTTTGTATATATTATATGCTGGAAGGTTCGGTTTTGATCGCAATAAAGTATATGATGAATGTGAAAAACTTCAATACGTATAGTAGTAAATTTGTACTTTCTGTGGTAGACTTAAATAAAGTAGAGTTGGCAACGGAAGAGGACAAAGCCTTTAGGATTGACTATTGGGCTAAGATTTTTAAAGCGAAGACGTGGGAGGATTTAAAAATGTTAGTAAAAGACAATGAATATTTGGAAGAAGCCGCGAACTCATTGTATGTGGCAAATGCAGATGAGATTGTCCGCCAGCAGTGTCGCGCACGTGCAGATGCAGAGCGCAGGGAGAGAACGCTGGAGAGGGATAATCGGATTTTGAGAGAACAGAATGCGGCGCTTCAAGTAGATAATGATGCGTTACAGGCAGATAAGGATGCGTTGCGGGCAGATAATACTAGTTTAAAAGAAGAAATGGAAGATGCGAAAAAAGCCGAAGTACGTTTCGAAAAGCTTATTCAGATTTTATATGAGGAAGAAAAGCCAGAAGAAGTGAAAAAAGTATTGCTCGATAAGAAATATCGGGAAGAATTATTGAAAAAGTATCAATTGTAAATATGAAATAAAAGTAGATCAGATGATGAGAAGTAGTTCGTCATCTGATTTTTGTTTGCATATAAAGTGCAAGAAATGTCGATAATACATAGTATATTAAGATTCGACGGCATATTACATTGTTAAAAATTTAATTTATATATATTGCCGGATTTCGGTAAATTGCGATTTATAATAGAAGGGAAGGAAAGGGTAGTCATAAATGTGGGATGC
>CAZUVY010000223.1:0-1361 GCA_964623905.1 uncultured Faecalimonas sp. | reverse complement strand
ATTGTAGGTATATGTGGTTTGATAAATATTGGTTTGCTATTTAACCATATAGAATCAAAATAAAAATGAAAAGTATCATTCACATTTTGGATACTTTTCATTTTTTTATACTAACTTTTCTTACTTATTTCAATTGTTGCTTCGGTTCTTTTTGCTTTATAAGTTGCTAAAGGATTTGTTCCTTTTACAATTACTTTTAAAGTATATTTTCCTTCTTTCGTTATATTAGAAAGATCAACATAAGCTGTTATATCAGACTCATCAATTGAAGATAATACAGAACTAGCTCCTTGAACTTCTACAGTTATAAATCCATTATCATTATCTATAGGCTGTGCAATTAAGCCTTCACTAATATTTATTCCATCCAAAGGAATACTAAATTTTACTGGTTCTGATGAAGAATCAGTTACTGTAAGTGAAACATTAACATAATTAGTACTTATAGATTTTACACCCGAAGGTTTCTTTATTTCTGCTTTAAATGAAGTATCATTTGCTAAATCTGAAACATCTACTACTACGTCTAAACTATTTATAGAAGAAAGTGCTTCACTATCTCCATAAATTATAACTTCATTTTGACTAAATGTATAACTGCTTATTGCTTTTCCTGTAGCCAGTGTTCCATTTGCTACAAAATTTAAAGGAACTTTTTTACTTGGAGATGCTAAAGTGATATCTGCATCAATCATAGATGGAACAAATTCAACATCTACTACATTCCCGTCTTTATCATAAGCTCTTAAAGTTACATCCTTTAAAGTTTGAGTTCCCTCTGTTTTTGTTGATAAATTTTCTAAATCAATTAATGCTTTTACAGTTGCTACTTGTTCTATTTTATATTCGGCACCTCTTATAGTAACTTCATCTATACTTAAATCTACATCAGTTACAATAAGTGTTTTATCAAGTTTATCATTATTAACTATATCGTATGATAATTCTCTGGTATCTGAAACTTTTTCATAAATAATGACAGTAGCTACACTGGGATTAACACTATATTCAATATCATTATGTCCTTGATCATATTCAATATTAACTTTATGAGTTCCAGCGGTTAATCCAGTAAGATCAACAGTAACTTCACCGCTTGATGATTGCTTTGCAATGTATAAATCAGCTTTACTTCCTATTAGAGTGACATCAACTGTATCTGGCAATCCTTCAACAACATATTGTTCTTCATTATATATAACATTTACTTTTTGCTCTTTTAATACTTCCGCTGTTTGACTTGAAAATGTTATTATTTTTTGATCAACAATTATAAAAATTCCTACAGCTATAAATAATGACAAAAACAATAAAGTAGTTGGATTTGCTAAAGCTGTTTCTATTTTTTTACTAGGTATATT
>CAZUVY010000222.1:0-1370 GCA_964623905.1 uncultured Faecalimonas sp. | reverse complement strand
TTCTTATCTTGAGCTTCAAATTCTGCTGCTTCTTTTACAGCTTTTTCGATATCAGCATCTGACATGTTAGAACCAGCTGTGATTGTAATGTGTTGTTCTTTACCTGTTCCTAAATCTTTTGCAGATACGTTTACAATACCGTTAGCATCGATATCGAATGTTACTTCGATTTGTGGGATTCCACGTGGTGCTGGAGCAATTCCGTCAAGTCTGAATTGACCAAGTGATTTGTTATCTCTTGCGAATTGTCTTTCACCTTGAACTACGTTGATATCTACTGCTGATTGGTTATCTGCTGCTGTAGAGAAGATCTGGCTCTTCTTTGTTGGGATTGTTGTATTTCTTTCAATTAATCTTGTAGCGATACCACCCATTGTTTCAATTGATAATGAAAGTGGAGTAACATCAAGTAATAAGATGTCGCCTGCACCAGCATCTCCAGCTAATTTACCACCTTGAACAGAAGCACCTAATGCTACACATTCATCTGGGTTAAGAGATTTGCTTGGTTCTTTACCTGTTAATTGTTTTACTTTATCTTGAACAGCTGGGATACGTGTTGATCCACCAACTAATAATACCTGACCTAATTCAGCAGCTGAAAGACCTGCATCTGCAAGGGCACGTTTTACTGGTTCTGCTGTCTTTTCAACAAGTTCATGTGTTAATTCATCAAATTTAGCTCTTGTAAGGTTCATATCTAAGTGAAGAGGACCTGAAGCATTCATACTGATGAATGGTAAGTTAATGTTTGTTGTTGTAGCTGAAGATAATTCTTTTTTCGCTTTTTCTGCAGCTTCTTTTACTCTTTGAAGAGCCATTTTATCTACTGATAAATCTACACCGTTAGCAGCTTTGAAATCAGCTACGATGTAATCAACGATTTTCTGGTCGAAGTCATCTCCACCAAGTCTGTTGTTACCAGCTGTTGATAATACTTCGATAACACCATCACCGATTTCAATGATTGATACGTCGAATGTACCACCACCTAAGTCGTATACCATGATTTTTTGTTCTTTTTCGTTATCAAGACCATAAGCTAAAGCTGCTGCTGTTGGTTCGTTGATGATACGTTTTACATCAAGACCAGCAATTCTACCAGCGTCTTTTGTAGCTTGACGTTGAGCATCGTTGAAGTAAGCAGGAACTGTGATAACAGCTTCTGATACTTTTTCTCCTAAGTATCCTTCAGCGTCTGCTTTTAATTTTTGAAGAATCATAGCTGAAATTTCTTGCGGAGAGTATTTTTTGTCATCGATTGTTACTTTGTAGTCTGAACCCATTTCTCTCTTAATAGAAGAAATTGTCTTTTCAGCGTTTGTTACTGCCTGACGTTTTGCTGGTTCACCAACTAAACGTTCTCCTGT
>CAZUVY010000221.1:0-1388 GCA_964623905.1 uncultured Faecalimonas sp. | reverse complement strand
CAGGAGTTATAAAAACATGATTAAAATACTTTTTATTTGCCACGGCAATATTTGCAGAAGCACTATGGCGGAATCGGTCTTGACGCATCTTGTCAGCAAGCGTGGGCTTTCGGATTGTTTCGAAATCGATTCGGCGGCGACCAGCCGTGAGGAGATCGGCAATCCACCGCATTATGGAACGGTTACGAAGTTAAAGCGTGTTGGGATTCCGGTAGTGCCGCATCGTGCGCGCCAGATGACAAAATCGGACTATGAATATTATGATTATCTGATTGGCATGGACAGTGCCAATATACGCAATATGACTCGCATTGCAGGTGGCGATCCGAAGGGAAAGATTCACAAATTGCCATCGTTTGCAGGGCAAAGGAAGGATATTGCAGATCCGTGGTATACGGGAAATTTTGATGAGACTTATGAAGATGTTTTGGAAGGATGCGAAGCATTTATCGACTATTTGATTGAAAATCAAGAGATGGGATTACTTTTATAAAAAATATAACGGAGAGACACAACATGAACGTTTTAAATATAGAGCATGTCAGTAAGATTTTTGGTGAGAAACGTATTTTTGATGATGTTTCCTACGGGATTCACGAGGGTGATAAGATCGGGATCATTGGAATCAATGGAACTGGCAAAACTACATTGTTAAAGATCATTGCAGGAATTGAAGAGCCGGATGAAGGACAGATCATCATGCAAAAGGGGCTTCGAATCACATATTTACCGCAGAATCCGGAGTTTCCAGAGGGAGCTACGGTGCTTTCTTATGTGATTGATGGAAAGTTTCAGCAGGAATGGGATACGGAAAGCGAAGCTAAGACAGTATTAAATAAGCTTGGTATTTTTGAGCACGATGCGAAGATCGATACCTTGTCTGGTGGGCAGAAGAAACGTGTTGCTTTAGCGAGAACGCTGATCAATCCGGCAGATGTTTTGATTTTGGACGAGCCGACCAACCATATTGACAATGAGATGGCGCTTTGGCTGGAAGATTATTTGAATAAATTTAAAGGGGTTATCATTATGGTAACGCATGACCGTTATTTCCTGGATCGTGTGACGAATAAGATTCTGGAAATCAGTCATGGAAAGCTTTATGGGTATACTGCAAATTATTCGCAGTTTCTGGAGCTGAAAGCACAACGCGAGGAAATGGAACTTGCCTCAGAACGTAAGCGCCAGAGTGTGCTTCGCATGGAGATTGAGTGGGCGAAGCGTGGATGCCGTGCGAGAACGACGAAGCAGAAAGCGAGACTGGAACGTTTGGAAGCCCTAAAAAATGGAACGGCTCCAGTGAGAGATACAACGGTGGAACTGGAATCAATTGGAACACGTATGGGCAAGAAAACGATCGAGCTTCATCATGTAAGTAAGAGTTATGG
>CAZUVY010000220.1:0-1402 GCA_964623905.1 uncultured Faecalimonas sp. | reverse complement strand
ATCGCTCTCTGCACCAATACTGCAGAGCGGTGGCAAGTACCTCAGCCAGCTGTGAGGATAACCGCATCTACGCCTTCCTCTTTGAACATTTGAGCGATAGCTGGACCTGTTTCGTTTTTGAATTTTTCTTGGTTTCCACCACCACCCATGAATCCTGCATGTACAGGAGCACAAGCTTTGATAAATCCTTCTGCTGCTAATTCGTGAATTCTATCGATTGGGAACATACAGTTGATATCTTTGTTAACATCACTGTTATCGTATCCACCGTGAGATACCATTAATTCATTTGATGGCATATCGTTTGTTACTTTTCTCCAAGTAAAGTCACCTGCAAGGTTAAATCTCTTGTCTTCTTTGTGGTGAACACCAGCTGCTGTAGCAAGAGCGATTGTCATATCTTTAAGCTCTTTTGTTACTGGAGTCCAAACCATAGGTGGTGTAATTGGAACGAAAATTTCCGATTGCAATCCTTTAACTACTGTTAAACTCATTGTCGTTACCTCCTAATTTTCTGCTTCTTTTTTCGCACGCATTTCTGCCTGACGTCTGTTATATACATCTAAGTTACTAACATATTTGTCGTTGACTTCCGGTCCAAGCTGTTCAATGAAACTCATATTCCATGCAACTTCCTGACCTACTTTAAGCGGATAGTCTGTAATCAGCATTCGCATAGGTATTTTTAAATATCCAAGGCGGCCTTTGAGATCGATTGCTACACAGCCATCATGCACCTCAACGATTACACCTTCCATCTTAATGATCTTATCACCATACTTCATGTTTTTCACCTAAATCTTAGTCGTATTTTTCTTTACGTTTTTGGCTCATTGGTAATGATTGTTCGTTAGCTGCTAATTCAATTGCTTTTCCTGTTGTGTTAGCAATTAATTCAACGTTAGTAGCTTTAACGTTTGGATTCCATTTCTTTTCAGCTTTCTTAACATCTTCGCCTGCCATAGCTGCTTTTAACATATTTAATGCACGAACAGCATCTTCTGGACAAAGTGTGTTACATCCAAGAACTTCGTTTTCAATACCAGATTCTGATTTATTGTTATCAACCATGTGTGTCATGTACTTGTTACCAACTACGAGAGCACCTTGTACAGCACAGAATGACATACCAACTACTGGAACGCCTCTCATACCGATTTGTTCGTGGTGAGATGCGAAGTCGATGTGGTTGTTACCAAAACCTTCTGTTGTAACGAATGCACCGTCAACGTCTAATGCTTCTACCATCATACCAACACGTTTAGATACGTAGAATTTTTCAGCATTGATCTGAGGAGATCCTACAAAGAGAACGCCACAAAGGTCAACTTCTGGATCATGTAATACTTCAAGTACAAGTGGTTCTCTCCAGTAATGTCTTGACATTTCTTTTGAAGCTGGT
>CAZUVY010000219.1:0-1403 GCA_964623905.1 uncultured Faecalimonas sp. | reverse complement strand
TAATTTTTTATAATACATAGTGACCCCCTGGTTATTATGTATTTTTTGTATTTTGATGTATAATAATTAGTCAATTGGAAGGAGGTGAAAATTATGTGGTCGAGTTATCAAGAAATGTATATGAATATTGATAATGAAAAATTGCTAGTCAATAAAAGATTAGAAATGGTAAGGTTTGCAAATGAAGTTGGAATTAAAAAAGCAGCCAGATTTTATGACTGTAGTAAAAATACTATAAAAAAATGGTGTCGTAGATATGCTTTAAATGGGTTAGCTGGTTTATTAGATAAATCCAGAAAGCCAAATAACAGTCCAAAGAAAATAAAACAAGAAGATATAGATAAAATTACTGAAGTTACTAAAAATGCTAAGGTAAAGAAAAAACATATTACAGTAAGAAATATTAGAAAAAAAACCAAAATAACTAATTATTCAGATGTAACGATTAATAGATATATAAATAAAGCAATTGGTAAAAAAAGAAATAAAAAACATGATCCAAGTAATGGTAGAGATATAGCTTGGAAGATTAAATTAAAACCATTTGAATTGATTCAAGAAGATATAAAATATTTAACAGATATAGATAATTTAAAACCATATTTTGCATGTAATAAAAACAACTATAAAGGAATAAAAGTTAAATATCAAATAACTTATAGAGATGTATGTACGGGATTAGCTATTGTCTGTTATTGCGATGAAAAATCAACATATTATACAACAAAGGCTACAAAAGAAATTTTATATCCTTTTTTAAAACAGTTTAAAGGCTTGAATTTAAAGGATGTGACGATTCAAACAGATAATGGAACTGAAAACACAAATAGGATGTTAAAAAGCAAAGGTAAAGAACCAGAAAAGTCAACGTTCACTAAATTTGTTGAAGAAAAATTTAAAAAACATAAATTAAATATACCTGGTCATTGCACTGCAAATAGTGAAGTTGAATCATTTCATTGGTCTATCGAAAGAGATTGTCTTGCATGGGAAGATATCATAGATAATGATACGTTAATAATGTATACAACAAAATATATGAATGAATATATTCATTCAGAAATCAAGATAAGAGGATATTCACCAATAGATAAAATAAAAGAAGCATATGATATAGATAATATTATCTATCCGATGCCTCAAATATTAAATGTGTAATTTCCATAGAACACATTTAATATTATAAACTATTTTAATAAAAAATACAAAAAATTCTTTGATACTTTCTTATAAGAAAGTATATAAATGCAAACCTTCCTGGTTTCTTTGATTACTTTCTTATCCATATAAGAAAGTAATGCCTGCACGGCAAGTGCAAATAAAAATGAAAGAAATAAGCAAAATGATAGTATCAAAAATTAAATTATTTCTATTAGACTTAAAATTAAAAAAATATAATAAAT
>CAZUVY010000218.1:0-1463 GCA_964623905.1 uncultured Faecalimonas sp. | reverse complement strand
CATATTTAAGAAAATACGGAATCTGTAGAGTATGTTTCCGTGAATTAGCTTACAAGGGTCAAATCCCAGGAGTTAAAAAAGCTAGCTGGTAGGCACGCTGCACTAAGCGAATGCGAGCTATAAGCAAAGCATGAGCTTAGTGAAAAGAACTACCTTAATGAGAACAGTAAGGAGGATAACTTAAATGACAATGTCAGATCCAATCGCAGATATGCTTACAAGAATCCGTAATGCAAACACTGCTAAACATGATACAGTTGATGTTCCTGCGTCAAAAATGAAAATCGCTATCGCTGATATTCTTTTAAACGAAGGTTACATTGCAAAATATGACATCGTAGAAGACGGAAACTTCAAAACAATCCGCATCACATTAAAATACGGTGTAGACAAAAATGAAAAAGTTATTTCAGGTCTTAAGAGAATCTCTAAACCAGGTCTTCGTGTATATGCAAGCGCTGAAGAACTTCCAAGAGTATTAGGTGGACTTGGAACAGCTATCATCTCAACAAACCAAGGTGTAATCACAGATAAAGAAGCTAGAAAGCTTCAAATCGGTGGAGAAGTTCTTTGCTTTATCTGGTAAGAATTTCTATATTCCATAATTAAGATATATATGTTAATATATATAGATGCAACTGAAAACAGAGCGGACACAGCATCCGCTCCGAAAATTTAAGTAGGAGGTAAAAGATATGTCACGTATCGGTAGACTGCCAATCACAGTTCCAGCAGGTGTAACTGTTGAAATCGCAGAAAATAACAAAGTGACTGTAAAAGGTCCAAAAGGTACTCTCGTAAGAGAACTTCCAGTAGAAATGGAAA
This sequence comes from uncultured Faecalimonas sp., assembly GCA_964623905.1. Lineage (GTDB taxonomy): Bacteria > Bacillota > Clostridia > Lachnospirales > Lachnospiraceae > Faecalimonas. The sequence goes on along the minus strand of CAZUVY010000218.1, from coordinate 638 downwards.
TCAAATTAGAAGAAGGCAAAGTTGTTGTTACAAGACCAAACGACTTAAAGAAAATGAAATCTTTACATGGTTTAACAAGAACATTAATCAACAACATGGTTGTTGGTGTATCTGAAGGATACCAAAAAGTTCTTGAAATCAACGGTGTTGGTTACAGAGCAGCAAAAGCAGGCAACAAGTTAACATTAAGCTTAGGATACTCACATCCAGTAGAAATGATCGATCCAGAAGGTATTGAAACAGTACTTGAAGGACAAAACAAAATTACTGTAAAAGGTATCGATAAAGAAAAAGTAGGCCAATACGCAGCAGAAATCAGAGATAAGAGAAGACCAGAACCATACAAAGGTAAAGGTATTAAATATGCTGATGAAGTTATTAGACGTAAAGTTGGTAAGACTGGTAAAAAATAATTAAGGAGAGTGTGAAGATGGTTAGTAAAAAATCAAGAAGCGAAGTTCGTGTAAACAAACATAGAAAATTACGTAACCGTTTCAGCGGTACTGCTGAAAGACCACGTTTAGCTGTGTTTAGAAGTAATAATCATATGTATGCTCAAATTATTGACGATACAGTTGGAAAGACTCTAGTTTCAGCATCTACAGTTCAAAAAGAAGTAAAAGCAGAATTAGAAAAAA
>CAZUVY010000217.1:0-1478 GCA_964623905.1 uncultured Faecalimonas sp. | reverse complement strand
ATGTTTGTATTATTAAGAGATATTCTTTCTTCAAATGGAAAATCTAAAAACCATTTTTTGCCTCCTCCATTCCTGATAAAATCCTGATTCCATTACCATTGTGTTGACTTTTCAAATACCATAATATCGTCTGCATCACAATGCAATTCTTCGTCTGCAAGTTCACCTACACGAAGCTGCATAGCATCTTCTCCAATGATTTCTTCCCAAACATCGTTTCCGTTTAAATCTGTATAACATAAAATAAATTCCATAATTTTATCTCCATATTTTCTTGATTGAATCACTCTTTTAAATGCATTTTACTTTAAAACCATTATGACAATATTCATATGTATCTGAAAGATAATCAGAAAGATTGTCGGCATAGTATTCAATATCTTCCAACAAATATTCATTATCTTCATTGACATCAATCACAATTCGTTTTGGCAAATTAGCTGACTTAGGTGCATCCCATTTAATACATGTTACAATAATTTGTTTTGTGTTTTTCATATCATCTTCTCCTTAAAATCGTCATTTCGTAGTACCCCTAAAACATTTTCCACCACAATCTGTCTCACACCAATCACATTTCTGTTCTTTGTTATCTTCCGCATGTAAACATTCGTCACATAAGAAGATTTCCTTGCCACAATGTTCACACTTTACAACATATCCATCCTTCTCAACATCATACATTGGATATATATTTTCACTCATGCAGTGCGGACAAATTTCAACTGCTTCATAATAATTATTTCCCATTACGTTCACCCCTACATTTTTAACAACATTCTATACTCTACTTAAAATGGTAAATAATTTATAAACGGCTCAATTTCTTCCATCATAACTTCTGGAATTATATTTACAATCATTTCGTGAGCTTCGTCTAATCCGTCACAATGAATTTCGATCCAATCAATAATATTTTCTACCATATCATAAGTAAAATGGTTTCTCATTGGTTCAGAAAATTCTTGTCTTAGATAATCTAAAAGTTCTTTTTTATCTATATACAATTTAATCAACCTGCCTTTCTAAATCTCATGTTCTGTAATTCGCCACTGCCAACGATCTCCGTCAGAATCACGGGCAATCAAAGCAGTCCCTACACCAGTTTCTTTGTCAAATTCACACCATGCAATATAATCTTCATATTTTTACCAATCTTCTTCGTTTTCATAAATAAATACTATTGTAAATGCATTGCGTTCTTCATTGGCATATACATCATAACCTCCGTCACCATATCCTGATGAAGAAAAGATTCCATTATATAAATTCCATGCATTTCCGCGATCTATTTCATTACAAAATTTATCCCATTCCTCATATGTAAAATCTGGTTTGTTATTAAAAAATCCTGCAAGTCCTGCATCAACACCAATCCGGCCAATACATTCCATTTCTTCAATATCCCATATCTTATCTCCTTTGAAGATTGATATAGTCGCAACTCTCTGTCCCCATTCTCCTTCATCAGACATTTC
>CAZUVY010000216.1:0-1478 GCA_964623905.1 uncultured Faecalimonas sp. | reverse complement strand
AGCTATCAAGATTTTAGCCAGATTTTAACTAAAATATTTCTGAATCTTTTATCAGTTTAACGCCTATTCCATATTTTTGTCAAACAAATCAGAACAATATTTTTGCCTTATTCCATTTCTTATTGTATAATGCTGATATTGAGAAAATTCGGAGGATCATCATGAAAATTGTAGGCTTAATTACAGAATATAACCCATTTCACAATGGTCACAAATATCATATCGACAAAGCAAAAGAACTTACCGGAGCAGATGCCGTCATTGTAGTAATGAGCGGCGATTTTGTGCAGCGCGGAATTCCTGCGATCATGCCAAAACACCTACGTGCCAAGGCTGCTTTGGAAGAAGGTGCATCACTTGTACTGGAACTTCCTGTCTGTTATGCAACCGGAAGTGCCGAATTTTTTGCCTATGGTGCAGTATCACTCCTTCACAACTTAGGCTGTGTAAATGCAATCTGCTTTGGAAGCGAATGCGGCAATATGGATGTTTTGGAAAGCCTTGCTAAGATTATTTCCGAAGAACCTGAAGAATATAAGACATTTCTCAATAAATATTTAAAAGAAGGCAATTCCTTTCCGCTGGCAAGACAAAAGGCCATGAAAGATTACATGGATTCGGATGAAATGGATACGATTCTTAGCGAACCGAATAACATTCTTGGGATTGAATATTTAAAAGCACTTTATCGTTTAAAGAGTAACATGAAACCATATACGATTCAGCGTATCTCTTCGCATTACCACGATACAGATTTACAGGAAAGTTTCAGTTCTGCTTCTGCTATCCGCAGAGAACTAAAAGACTGCGCGCTGCTTAATTTACACGGACAGATTCCTGACTCCTGCATTGCCATCATGAAGGATGCCTATCAATCGCGCTATCCGGTGTATGCCAACGATTTTTCGCTTTTACTGAAATACAAATTACTTGGAGAAACCAAAGATTCTTTAGCTGCATATGCTGATGTGTCTGAAGAACTGGCAAATCGCATAATCAATCGCATAAACGACTATATAAATTTCGATCAATTCTGCGCATTATTAAAGACCAGAGAAATCACTTATTCCCGGATCAGCAGGGCTTTGATCCATATTCTGCTCGATATCAGGAAAACAGATTATCAAGAGATAGAATACGCACGTATTCTGGGATTTCGCAAAGAAGATGCCAGAGTGCTGTCACTGATAAAATCCTCCGGCTTCGCCACTCTTATCAGCAAACTTACTACAATCGACATGCTTTCAGATCAGGCTCAAGAAATGATTAAAAAAGATATTTTTGCTGCCGATTTATACGAATCAGTGGTTACCGAAAAATTCAAGACCACATTCAAAAACGAATATCAGCAACAAATCATTTGTCTATAAAAAATTTTAGCTGCACCCGGAATCACTCACAGGTGCAACTTTTTTATGCTATGGGAAATTAGTCCCATGGGGACATTTCCATATAGCATAAAAAATGCACTGCGTGCA
>CAZUVY010000215.1:0-1485 GCA_964623905.1 uncultured Faecalimonas sp. | reverse complement strand
ACCTTTAATCATATAATCTTTTAAGATTTTATTAGCCCATTTTCTAAATATGACACCATTTTTACTTTTAACTCTATAACCAACACTTATAATCACATCTAAATTATAAAGTGATACAGGTTTATCTGAATTTGCAAAGTGCATTTTTTGCACATTGCTTTTTTCATCTAATTCGCCCTCTTTAAATATATTGTTGATGTGTCTTGTAATAACTGTTCTGTCCTTTCCAAACAATTTGCTCATTTGTTCTTGAGTTAACCATACTGTTTCATCTTTCATATTTACTTCTAATTTTACATTTTGATTTTCAAATAAAATAATTTCATTTTTCATTATATACTTCCTTTCATCTATTTAAAAATATTTGTATAGTTCCTTCACACATCATTATTATATACTACTTTTTACCAAAGTCAAACAATTTGTTAAAATAAAATAGGGGTGTAGGTGTGAAAAATCTTATAAAGTTCTTCCATTTTCTTAAGAAAAATAACTACTATGATGAGTTTATAAAATGGTTAGAGCAACAAATAAAGCACTAGTTTTTAGTGCTTTGATTTTTCTATATTATTTTCATTTTTTTTCAAAACTGCAATATCTCCAATTCTTATAGTTTTTTCTTCTTCATCAATATACAATCATCCTTATACTATTTATTGCCTCTTAAAAATTCTTTATTAGCACTAACAAACTTTATTAGTTTATCTAATTCTTCATCAGTTAAATCTTCATTATCTTCCATAAAACCATTTCTTTTTAAAAGTTTTTTTAGCACTTCTTGTTCTTCTAATTCGTTTTCATATTCTGAGGTTGTTTTATTATTTAATAAATAGTCAATAGAAACATTAAAATAATTTGAAAAATCTTTTATAAGTTCAACATTTGGTAATCTTACATTATTTTCATACATACTTACTGAACTTTTTAAAATATTGAATTTCTTAGCAAATTGTTCTTGAGTTAAACCTTTTTTCTCTCTTAACATTTTTAACTTTTGACCAAACATATTATCACCTCTTCGCAAAGAGTTTATCACAAAAATTGAACTTTTTGAATATTTATTCATTTTTCTTTAACAAAAGTGTTGACAATTCACAAAAATTGAACTATAATGTAATCAAGATGAAAGGAGGTAAACAATTGGAAACAATTAAGGAATTGCGTGAGCAGTTAGGATTAACAATGGAAGAGCAAGCAAAAAAATTGGGAATGTCTGTTTCAATGTATGAAAAAATAGAGTATGGATACAGAGAGCCAAGTAAAAAATTCATTGAGAAATTTAAACTTGTGTATCCATATATTGATATAAATATTTTTTTTGAAAGCAAAGTTCACAATAATAAAACAAAAACAAATAAATTCACAAATCAAGAACAAGAAAAGGAAGAGTAGAGATGGAAGTAAAAACAGAGTTAGAAAAAGAATTCGGAAAAGATGAAATAAAAAATTATGAGTTTGCAATATTAAAAAGTACTCATATAAATA
>CAZUVY010000214.1:0-1516 GCA_964623905.1 uncultured Faecalimonas sp. | reverse complement strand
TTGGCGTCCAATTCTCACATATGATATTGTATCTGTCAAGTATAAACATGTTTTAATTAAATGATATTCTTCACACATATTTTCTTTGCTAATTAATCGTATTTCTATAAGATTATTAAATTCTAATATATTCAAAATATACTCTATGCATCTACGCCTTTGCCCTTCTGTAAGAAATATTTTATAACCAAAAAAATCAATTGCACCTGAAATAGCAAAATCCACAATTTGTTTTTCTTGTAATAAAATCTTAATTTTAGATTTGCAAATCATTTGTTTTACTATATTATAGTTCTTTTGAAATCCGCCAAATTCTGCCCTACACTCTTGCAACTGATGATTTTCTTCAAGGATTTCATCAAACAAATCAGATGGTAGCATCTGTTCGGTCATATACCCTAATATCCATCTTAAATTAGTCGACACCGTTGCCAGAGCATATTCACTGTTCTTCAATACATCTTGCAGACTTTTTCTTTGAAATAGTAAATTTTCTCCCGTACATAGTTCTTTTATATTTTCATATAAGTTGCTGCAATATTCTTTATTTTCACTACTGGTAACTGCAAGACAACTATTTCTATCAACTAACATTCCAGAAATCGAATACATATTTTTCACAATAAAAATTAACTTTCCATATGACATACAACTCTCATGTAATTGTAAATTAATATTAGAGTACTCATCTAAAATATTCATTATAAATATACTATCTTGTACATACTTGTGTCTCATCCACTCCAAATTAATCAATAATGAAAAATTTACCCCTGGATAACCTACTCGCTGTGAAATATGTTCGTTTTCAAAATCCATAAATAATCGTCTATCATCATATTTAAAATATAAAATATCAATTGCTGCAATCACATTTAACAACTGAACTTTTCTAAGTACTGGATGTTTCATTTTAGATATATATTGTGAAAAACTGAGTCTAGGATAAAATAATGTTTCTGGAGCAACGTCCATTCCTGTCCTACTTTTTAATTCCCTAACATAATCGTATTCTATAACCAAATTATCAAAGATTGCCTGTTTCAAATCCATATCTTTTTTAACTTGATATTCAGCATATAACGATTTCTTCCCATTGTCATCTGCAGTTTCAACGATACATTTACTAATTTCTTCAATAATCAAACTGGCATTTTTTTCTGATGGAATTATTTTTCCATTTATCCACTTGCTAATATACGAAACATCATACTGTAAATAATTAGCCAACGCATAATTTTTTAATCCTGCAACCGCCATAAGCCGTTCTAGTAATATACTAAATCTATTTCTTTTTTTCATTTTCTCCCACTATCTTTTTACAGTGATTCCCACTTTTTTTGTCTTTTTTCCTGCAGTAATAGTAACATACGTAGTGCCCACTTTCCTAGCTCTTATTCTACCTGTCGCATTCACCATCGCAATTTTTTTATTTTTTACTTTGTATATTATTTTATCTGAAGCCGTAATTGGTGTTTTAACTTTTTACACGCCAGATTTTGATGAAAAAGGAAAA
>CAZUVY010000213.1:0-1546 GCA_964623905.1 uncultured Faecalimonas sp. | reverse complement strand
CCTTAATTCCGCAACACTATAATTTAACTTTATTTATAAGTTCCTGAGCAACAAAAAGTTGCCCAGGATTTTGCCATGTCAGAATTTTCACTTATCTTAGTGTTGCAAAAAGAAAACAAGCAAAACTCTAATATGACATGGCAAAAATACAAATTAAATCTGAGAAACTCACACCTTTTGGAGGAATTTTTTCAATCATGGAGAAATTTGACTCCATGCTTTCACCCGTTATCGACTCAACACTGGGTCAGAGATGCAGCAGTATCTTCGGATATCAGTTCAGCGAGATAGTCCGTTCGCTGATGAGCGTTTATTTCTGTGGCGGCTCATGCGTGGAAGATGTAACGTCACAACTGATGCGCCATCTCTCGTATCATCCTACCCTTCGTACATGCAGCTCTGATACCATCCTCAGAGCCATCAAGGAACTGACACAGGAAAACATCTCCTATACTTCCGACCAAGGCAAGACCTATGATTTCAATACTGCAGACAAACTCAACACATTGCTTATAAACGCTTTGGTTTCTACAGGCGAGTTGAAGGAAATTGAGGAATACGATGTTGACTTTGACCATCAGTTCCTTGAAACGGAGAAGTATGATGCAAAACCGACCTACAAAAAGTTCCTCGGCTACAGGCCTGGCGTATATGTTATCGGTGACAAGATAGTCTATATCGAGAACAGCGATGGTAACACGAATGTGCGTTTTCATCAGGCAGACACCCATAAGAGATTCTTCGCTCTTCTGGAATCCCAGAACATCCGTGTAAATCGCTTCAGGGCAGACTGCGGTTCCTGCTCGAAGGAAATCGTCAGTGAGATAGAGAAGCATTGCAAACATTTCTACATCCGTGCCAACCGATGCAGTTCGCTCTACAATGACATCTTTGCTCTGAGAGGATGGAAGACGGAGGAGATTAACGGCATCCAGTTCGAACTCAATTCCATTCTCGTTGAGAAATGGGAAGGCAAGTGCTATCGTCTTGTCATCCAGAGACAAAGACGCAACAGTGGCGACCTTGACCTGTGGGAAGGCGAATACACTTACCGTTGTATTCTGACCAACGATTACAAGTCATCGACAAGGGACATTGTTGAATTCTACAATCTGCGTGGCGGCAAGGAACGTATCTTTGACGACATGAACAACGGATTCGGTTGGAGCAGGCTCCCCAAGTCATTCATGGCGGAGAATACTGTCTTTCTTCTGCTTACTGCATTGATACACAATTTCTACAAGACCATCATGAGCAGGCTTGACACCAAGGCTTTTGGGCTCAAGAAAACGAGTCGCATAAAGGCTTTTGTCTTCAGATTCATCTCCGTACCTGCCAAGTGGATCATGACAGCAAGGCAATACGTGCTGAATATCTATACTGAAAACCGCGCTTATGCAAAACCCTTCAAAACAGAATTCGGATAAGAATCCTTTCTTTCCGGTTAGAATCTGCGTATTACCTCAAGTCGCATCGTGGGGTAAGGGGATGGTGGCTACATATTGATGTTGTGCTGTTGCTTTTTACTGAAAGCTGCTACTAACGA
>CAZUVY010000212.1:0-1570 GCA_964623905.1 uncultured Faecalimonas sp. | reverse complement strand
GACCTTGAAAATTTAATATTTCACAGTAGATTTGTTATAAGAATGTATGATTGACTGTCATTCCTTACTATTTCTTCGGTATTTTTTACACTAATACTGGATTCGGAGCATAATTACCCAAGCCCTTTCGGAATCCAAAGAGCTTTCGGAAATTTAATGCAGCTATTTTGCTTCCAAAGAAAAATTTACCACGCTGTTTACCTCTTGGAAGTTTATCAAGATGATAATTCTTTCGGATGTTAGCAGGAATGGTTTCTACACCATTTCTCAACCTTGCTAAGTTACTGAATTCTTCACTCTGCATGTATCTTTGGCTTTTCGCTCTGTTAGATGCATTTTTTGAAGTAATAAAAGTGGCAACTTTTTTATATATCTTTGGACGGCACTGATCCTGATATGGGCAGCCAGCACAATGATTACGGTCAAATGATACTCTGCACTGTCTTGTTGATTTTGTAAAACTCTGGCTTACAGGTTCATGACCTGCAACACATTTCAACAGACGGGTTCCATCCTCATTAAATTCAAAGTCTGCCAAAGCATCCGGTGCTTCTTTACCTATCAGTGCTGTTGTTACCAACTTGACATTTTTCTCTTTCGCAAGAGCAATGTTATCCTGTCCATCATATCCGCCATCTGTAATCAGAACGATTTCTTCTTCGGACTTTTCCATTGCGGAAAGCGTATCCTGAAGGAAATGACTATCGGTATGTGTATTTTTATCAAACTGATAATCTGTGATTACAGAGCCATTTTTACCAACTGTTTCTTCAAGATTAGCTGCATAACCTCGGTACAGTTTGCCGGATTTATTTCTGTAAGTAGCATCAGGATCTGATGGATTTTGAAGTGCAGACGAATTCATAGTGCCGTCTTCTTTTGTTCGCAGACGACGCTTTTCATTTTCAACAACTGTCTGTTCAGAAAGGCATCTGACAAAAAGCTGATATTCTGTTACTTCTTCAAAATCAGTTTTGCAGATTTCTAAGAGTAAATCACTGTCTGTCAACAACATTTGAATAATATTTTCCATATCATCATTTCTTTGATGATAGAAGATGCGGTTATAGTCATTTGAATCTGCATAATGCTTCAATTGTTCTGAAACTTTATCAGAAGCATTCTTTGTAAGATATACAATCAGTTTTGAAATACAGGTGTATATCAGCTCCATACGACTCAAAAATCGAATGTTAGATTCAATCATCATAGAATCCATACGACGAATACGTCCGTTCAGTTTCATTATTTTTGCAATCTTACCGCCAAGGTCTTTTACACAGTCACGATATAGATCTACACCATGAAGTGTTTCATAGTCATAACATCTTTTACGGAAACGGCTCAAAGTTTTGTCAGAAAGTGGCTGTTCATCATAACTTGTGGTGTGCAAAGCGTATTGAAGATGTAGATCTAACATAAGATTTTCAACAATCTCGTCATCCGAATAATCAAAAAGTTCTTTGATGATAAGGGCTCCTATAATAACATTTACAGGTGTGTTAGGTCTGGACGCCTTATCACTATACAAAACAGAAAAACGTTCTTCGTCTATTGCAGGAAAAATTTC
>CAZUVY010000211.1:0-1584 GCA_964623905.1 uncultured Faecalimonas sp. | reverse complement strand
ATATAATATAAATGTTAATATAGTTTAAAACAAAGATAGGTGATTTGTATGACATTGGATCAATTGCGATATTTTCGGGCGGCAGCGCAGCTTGGAAGTTTTAGTAAGGCGGCAGAAGCAGAACATATCTCGCAGCCGAGTCTGTCCATTGCGATTAAAAAGCTGGAGAGAGAATTGAATGTAGAGTTGTTTCAACCGAATAAAAAAGGAGCGATCCTGACAGAAGCGGGCCGCATTTTTTTACAGGATGCACAGAATATTTTTATACAGATTGAAATTGCAATGACGCATATGGCACAATTTTCTCAGAAAGACCGTGCAGAGATCAGGCTGGCCTATACTGCATCTGTTGCAGAGGTGTATATCCCAAGACTTTTGAAATCTTTTTTGGCAGAAGAAGGGCAGGGATGCCGAATTTATTCAGATGAGATGCCCACAGACCAGATCGCGGAGGGGATACGTAAGGGACATTTCGATTTTGGAATCGGCTCCCAGATGCCGCCGGATCCAGAATTGGAACAGATTCCAATATGCTATCAAAGACTGTGTTTACTGATTCCAAAACAAATGGATACAGAGAAATTTCAGGAGAAGGAGTCTCTGGAGCATGCGCCTTTGATCTGCTACCGACAGGATTATCCAATGTATCGTCTGTTGAGCCATTGTTTCGAACAGTGGAAGGTAAAACCACATATGATTCATTATACATATAGTGAAAGTGCGATTGCACATTTAGTGGAACAGAATCTAGGGATTGCCATTGTGGCTGAAACAGAAGGTTTGGAAAACTATGATGTGCAGATGTTACATCCAAAATGGCTGGAAGGTGGAAGGTATATCTATTTGATCCGGCATGGGACACATATAACGACAAATGCAGCCGAGCAGCTGCAAGAGAGGATATTAAGAGAATCATGTATTTAATTTCGATTTATTTTGATGAGAAAACAAATAAAGTCATACAAAGTTATATCAACCAGGTGGCAGAAAGAACGGGGAATAAATTTATGACAGAAGGAAACGTTCCGCCGCATATTACGATTTCGGCATTTGAAACAAAGAAACCAGAGCAAGTGATCGAAAAACTGGAGATGGCAGTGCAGAAGATAAAAGGTGGAACGATTACGTGGGCTTCCATAGGGGCATTTCTGCCGTATGTTCTTTATATAGCACCTGTGTTAAATGCGTATCTGCATGAGTTGTCTGAAACCATATATGAAAGTATCAAAGAAGTAGAAGATACAAGAATCAGCCCGTATTATCAGCCATTTCAATGGCTTCCGCATACAACGATTGGGAAAAAATTAGAAAAAGAAGAAATGCTTGCAGGTTTTAGTGTGCTGCAGAAACAATTCGCGATGATTCAGGGACAAGTGATTCGAATCGGGCTTGCAAAGACCAATCCTTATGAAGAAATACGGAGTTGGGAATTTATGGAAAAGTAAAATATTAGAGCCATTCAATCTTTCTTTACAAATTGAATGGCTCTTTAATGATATTCTAGAAGTTTCACTATATAACCTCTCTTTCTATGAAATTTTTTTGATTTTTCAGAAGTCCTTATCTCATTGGACTATCCTCCTG
>CAZUVY010000210.1:0-1591 GCA_964623905.1 uncultured Faecalimonas sp. | reverse complement strand
GTTGTTGGTAAAATCAAAGGTGGAAACAAGCCACACGTATTTATGGATGTCCCAGTAGGAACATGTGTAGGTGATTTGATTGAAATGGCTGGCGGCCTTGATGATGGAAAAATTGGTGAAATCATTATGGGTGGACCATTCACAGGTAAAGCTACAACAATGGACGCACCTATCACAAAGACAACAGGTGGTATCATTCCAACAATGGAATTCCCTGACTTACACGGAGCTACAATTGGTCTTCTTGTATGTGCTTGTGGTGGTGATGAAGCTCGTATGCGTGACATCGCAGCTAAGATGAATGCAAAAGTTGCTTCAGTAGCTAGATGTAAACAAGCAGCAGAGATGAAGAGCGGTGCTTTGAAATGTGAAAGACCAGGTAACTGCCCAGGTCAGGTTAAGAACAGCATGCAATTCAAGAAAGATAAATGTGAATACATTGTAATTGGTAACTGTTCAGACTGCTCAAATACAGTTATGGGATCAGCTCCAAAGATGGGCTTAAAAGTATTCCATCAAACAGACCATGTTATGAGAACAATCGGTCATCCATTATACAGATACTTAAGAGTATCTAAGAAAGTAGACCAGGATATCTAATCAAAGACCAGGATATCTCATCTACATAATTTAAGGTATAACTATCACGAATTCAGCAAATATAAAAAACCCCGATGTTTATGTTTGCTGTGCGTGATCGGATATATACACTGGGGAAACCCACACGCAAAACAAACAAGGAGGTAAGAAATTATGTCAATTACAGCCGAAACATGTAAAGAACATGCAAAGGACCCTGCAGTATTATGTTGTAGAGCAGAAGCAGGTATCGTAATCGGACCAGAAAACTTAGAAGATCCAGCAATCTTTGATGATTTAGTGGATTCAGGATTATTAAAGTTAGATGGTTGCTTAACAATCGAACAAATCTTAGGTGCAAAACTTATCAAAACTTGTGATTCACTTACACCAATCACAGCTGATGTTGTTGAAGGCGCTAAAATCGTTGAAGAAGCAGCACCAGTAGTAGAAGAAGCTGTAGAAGCTCCAGTAGCTCCAGCAGCACCAGTAGCAGCTCCAGCAGCAACAGCAGCTGTTGCAGGCGGAGTATTAAAAATCCACATTGGTGAAGGTAAAGATATCAACATCGAATTACCAATGGGAATCGGTGCAGGTGCAGCTCAAGTAGTTGAAGCAGCTCCAGCAGCAGTTGAAGCAGCAGCTCCAGTAGCAGCAGCTCCAGCAGTAGTAGAAGAAGAAAAAGTTATCAGAAGCTTAACAAGAAAACATTTCAAAGTAACAGAAGTTAAGAGAGGACCAGAAACAAAATTTGATGGTACTGTTCTTTACATCCGTGAAGGTATTGAAGAAGAAGCAGCAGCTTCACAAAGACTTGTTAACAGCTTAAAGATTGATATTATCACACCAGAACAATACCACACATACTCAGAAACAATCATGGACGTTCAGCCAATCGCTACAAAAGAAGGCGATAGCGAAATCGGTTCAGGTGTTACAAGAGTACTTGATGGTGTAGTTATGATGGTAACAGGTACAGATGCTAACGGTGTTCAAATCGGTGAATTCGGTT
>CAZUVY010000209.1:0-1611 GCA_964623905.1 uncultured Faecalimonas sp. | reverse complement strand
CTGAAATCCGCAATGTCAGAATGGGAGATCCAGCTCATTCCATCCGAACCGGCGCCGAAGTGTCGGTTCGACAGCTTGATGGAGAGCTCCGATGCGTTGTTCGGAACCTCACCGAAAACATATAAATAGTCATTTCCCAGACCGTGCATTTTTGTAAAGCGCATAATCGATCTCCTATGCGTCAATGGTAGAGACACCCATCGTGGTTTCCTCCAGCACGTCCAAAAGCACTTTCACCGTATCCAGACTGGTCAGCATGGTGATCCCATTTTCAATGGCGCAGCGGCGGATCTGCGCGCCGTCCTCGTAGTGGACACCCGAGAGAATGGCGCGGGTGTTGATGACATAGCTCACATATCCGGCGCGAATGGAATCCAGGATCTCCTCGCTGCCCTCACTGAGTTTCTTGCGGACTCTGGTTCGGATGCCGTGTTCCTTCAAGAACTGTGCGGTCATAGTGGTCGCTTCGATATTGAAGCCCATTTCATAGAAGCGGCGCACCAGCGGCAGTGCTTCCTCCTTGTCCTCGTCGGCCAGCGTTACAATGACCGTTCCATAGTTAAGCATATGGACACCGGAGGCCACAAGCGCCTTATACATGGCTCGATGCAGCTTTTTGTCATATCCGATGGCCTCGCCGGTGGATTTCATCTCCGGGGAGAGGTAGGCATCCATGCCCCGCAGCTTGGAGAAGGAAAAGGCCGGTGCCTTGACATAGCAGCGTTCCTTTTCCCTGGGATAGATCTCGGTGATGCCCTGTTCGGCAAGTGATACGCCCAAATCGACCAGTGTTGCGATGTCTGCCAGAGAGTACCCCGTCGCTTTGGAGAGGAACGGCACGGTGCGGGAGGAGCGTGGGTTGACCTCAATGATATACACATCGTCCTGTTCATCCACAATGAACTGGATATTGAACAGGCCGATGATTCCAATCCCCAGTCCCAGCTTTTTCGTATAGTCCAAAATGGTGGCCTTTACTTTGTCCGAAATGCTGAAAGAGGGGTACACGCTGATGGAATCGCCGGAGTGAACACCGGTGCGTTCAACCAACTCCATGATACCGGGGACGAAAACGGCTTTGCCGTCACAGATGGCATCCACCTCCACTTCCTTGCCGCGGATATACTGATCCACAAGGACGGGTTTATCTTCGTCGATCTCTACCGCAGTTTTGAGGTATTCCCGCAAAGCAGTTTCTTTGGCAACGATCTGCATGGCGCGGCCACCCAGCACAAAACTGGGGCGCACCAGAACGGGATAGCCGATTTCTTCGGCAGCCCGCACACCATCTTCGATATTGGTCACAGCCTGCCCTTTGGGTTGAGGAATGCCCAATTCCAAAAGCAGTTTTTCAAAGGCGTCACGGTTTTCTGCCTTTTCAATAGCGGCACAGTCCGTACCAATGATCTTCACGCCACGCTCCATCAAAGGCTGGGCCAGATTGATGGCCGTCTGACCGCCCAGTGTGGCAATCACACCCTCCGGCTGCTCCATCTGGATGATGTTCATCACATCCTCCACCGTAAGCGGTTCAAAGTAGAGCTTGTCGGAGCAGGTGTAGTCTGTAGAGACTGTCTCCGGGTTGTTGTTGATAATAATAGCCTCATAACC
>CAZUVY010000208.1:0-1633 GCA_964623905.1 uncultured Faecalimonas sp. | reverse complement strand
TCGTCTTGAAACATCTCCAGAAGATATCACAGGTATGAAAGCTGCTCAGGGTATCTTAACAGTTCGTGGTGGTATGACATCTCACGCTGCTGTAGTTGCTCGTGGTATGGGTACATGCTGTGTATCTGGATGCGGCGACATCAAGATGGATGAAGAAAACAAGAAATTCGAACTTGCTGGTAAGACATATGTAGAAGGTGACTGCATCTCTATCGATGGTTCTACAGGTAACATCTATGATGGAATCATCCCTACAGTAGACGCTACTATCGCTGGTGAATTCGGAAGAATCATGGCTTGGGCTGACAAATATAGAACATTAAAAGTTCGTACAAACGCTGATACACCAGCTGACGCTAAGAAAGCTCGTGAATTTGGTGCAGAAGGTATCGGTCTTTGCCGTACAGAGCATATGTTCTTCGAAGAAGACAGAATCGCAGCATTCCGTGAAATGATCTGTGCTGATACAGTAGAAGAAAGAGAAGTAGCTCTTGATAAGATCCTTCCATACCAACAAGGAGACTTTGAAGGATTATTTGAAGCGTTAGAAGGTAACCCAGTTACTATCCGTTTCTTAGATCCACCTCTTCACGAATTCGTTCCAACAGAAGAAGAAGATATTCAGAAACTTGCTGACGCTCAAGGAAAATCAGTAGAAGATATCAAAGCAATCATCACAGGATTACATGAATTCAACCCAATGATGGGACACAGAGGACTTCGTCTTGCTGTAACATATCCTGAAATTGCTAAGATGCAGACAAAAGCTGTTATCCGTGCAGCAATCAACGTACAAAAAGCACACGCTGACTGGAAAGTAAAACCAGAAATCATGATTCCACTTTCATGTGACGTAAAAGAATTAGGATACGTTAAGAAAGTAGTAGTAGCAACAGCTGACGCAGAAATCGCAGCAGCAGGCGTAGAATTAGAATACGAAGTTGGTACTATGATGGAAATCCCACGTGCTTGTCTGACAGCTGATGAAATCGCAAAAGAAGCTGACTTCTTCTGCTTCGGTACAAACGACTTAACACAGATGACATATGGATTCTCTCGTGATGATGCTGGTAAGTTCTTAGATGCTTACTATGATACAAAGATCTTCGAAAACGATCCATTTGCAAAATTAGACCAAACAGGTGTAGGTAAATTAATGGAAATGGCTATTAAATTAGGTAAACCAGTTAACGAACACTTACACGTAGGTATCTGTGGAGAACATGGTGGAGACCCAAGTTCAGTTGAATTCTGTCATAAGATTGGATTAGACTATGTATCTTGCTCACCATTCCGTGTACCAATCGCAAGATTAGCTGCTGCTCAGGCAGCTATCGCAAGTAGGGAGGCTTAATCTATTCTTTGAATTTAGGATAGATTTCGACCAAGCTAAGGCATTCCGAAAAGCCAACGGAGGCTATCTTCGTAACAGGCAATGGAGTGACTTGATTGTGGAAGCATATATAATATGATATTTGATCCCCGTCTATGAAAATAGGCGGGGATTTTTACGTCAAGAGATAGCTGATAATAGAATTATGGTGAAATGTAGAGTATAATATGTTCAGATGAAACTTTGAATTTTCTTAATTGATAATGTTATGAGACATTAAGTGTCCCATTAAATAAAATA
>CAZUVY010000207.1:0-1638 GCA_964623905.1 uncultured Faecalimonas sp. | reverse complement strand
TATTGATTTACAATTAAAATTGACCCAGGTTTAACGCTTAAAATTGACCCACCCAACAGGGTAAGCCAGAGCGCTAAAACCAGTTTGATATACACTGTACCTTGAAAATTTAACATTTAGATTTGACCACCTCTTGGAAAGAAATAAAATATCCTTCCGTATGGAAACACCATACAGGAAGGAGGAAAAAGAGGTGAAAGATTTGGAAGATTGGGCCGCTGTACAAAAAGTATATAAAACCACTAAATCCAAACGTGCTACTGCTAAGATTCTTGGAATCTCCAGAAACACGGTCAAAAAACTGCTGAAACAAAAGCAGGCTCCAGTCTATCAGCGTACAGAATACAATTCGAAACTGGATCCGTACAAAGAACAGATTTATAACTGGCGGTGCGAGCCTTATTGTTTTAACGGTACCCGGATATATCGGGAACTAAAAGTCAGAGGTTATGATGGTAGCATCGGACCTGTATATCGATTTTTGAGAAAGTTAGACGAGGATGTTGGTGACCGAATCCACAGCAAGGCAACTACAAGACATGAATCTCCACCCGGTGATCAGGCACAGTTCGACTGGAGCGAGTATGACTGCATGGTCAATGGAAAGCTCCGGAAAGTGTATTGTTTTGCCATGATTCTGGCTGCTTCACGAAAGAAAGCTGTCTGTTTTTCTTATAAATCGGATGCAGATGCTATTTACGAAGCAATCCAGGAACTGTACTGTACGATGATCTGGGCGGCACGACACTGGAATTACTGATCGATAATCCCAAAGCACTGGTGGTTGATAATAATCCCAAAAGCGAAGAAGAAATTCGATATAATCCACATGCACTATTGCTTGCAAAACATCTGGGTATTGAATTGAATGCGTGTCCCTGCTATTGGCCACGTAAAAAAGGAAAAATCGAACGTCCGTTCTCTTATATAGAAGAACAGTTCATTAAAGGCAATGTCTTTGCTTCTATGGAAGACCTGAACCGAAGAGGAAAAGAGTTCGTGGATGCATGGTGCAATGAAAAGCATGGAACTACAAAGCGTATCCCGAACCAGCATTATCTTCTGGAAGAAAAGCAGTTGCTTGGGGATTTGCCTGAAAAGCACCTTTATCAAAGTTCAGTAAAAAAACGTATCGTCAGTGCAGACAGTTTTGTTTCTTTTGAAGGAAACAAATACAGTGTACCCGTAAAGCATGCGTGCAAAACGGTCCTTGTAAGACTGCTGTTTGGATATCGGCTGCAGATCTATGACAAGAATGAGGAACTGATTCTTGAAGTAGAAACAATAAGTGGGAAAGGACAGGCAGTTACAGATCCTGAGCATTACGAAGCGATTGCTCCTAAAACAGCTACTTCAATTCCACAGATTCGAAGGGACTTTAC
The DNA here is from genome assembly GCA_964623905.1 of uncultured Faecalimonas sp. GTDB lineage: Bacteria > Bacillota > Clostridia > Lachnospirales > Lachnospiraceae > Faecalimonas. Next base: position 256 of record CAZUVY010000207.1, on the reverse strand, counting down.
GGAACGTTTTACCAATGGTGCAAGATATCTGGATGTGGCATCTCGCAGTTTTGAGCAGCCAACACACCATGCCCGAAGGATCATGGAATTACTGGAACTGTACGATGCAAAGATACTGGATCAGGCCATAGCTGTTGCTATTGATGAGAATTGTATGGACATCAAAAGCTTTCGTATGTTGATGAAGGAATACAATGCAGGACTTAGAACCTTTGAAAAGAAAACAGACAAAGTTTCATGTGCTGTTATCCCCGCC
>CAZUVY010000206.1:0-1685 GCA_964623905.1 uncultured Faecalimonas sp. | reverse complement strand
GAAGAAATGGTTCTGGTAAAACAATGTTAATGAAAACAATCTGTGGATTTATTCCAAACTATTCTGCTTATAAAAACATCGAGTTCCTTACTTCTATAAATAAAAAGGTAGATAAAATAAAAATAAAAGATATGATTCGCCTGGTCGGCTTGGATCCTGACAGTAAAAAGCCTGTTGGAAAATTTTCGTTGGGAATGAATCAAAGATTAGGACTTGCACAAGCACTCATAAAAAGAGAAGATAATTCAATTGCAAAAAATGCAATTTTCAATGCAGAGGTACAAATAAAGTAGAAAAGAGCCAAAATGGCTTCTTTTACAGAGAGAAAATTTTGTAAACTGTGATGAGTTAAAAAGGAGGGAAACTTTATGGATTGGTTTCCTTTACTCAACTCATTGCGAATTGCCGGAATCAGTACAGTGATTACATTTTTTGTCGGCAAATCAGAGTGTGTATCGGAAAAAGAAATTTACAGAGAATAAATTTCAAAACTCCAGTGAATCGCGTTCACTGGAGTTCATATTTTACGTATAATTATTTTGCTTGTTCAAGAGCAAGTGTGATTGTTGTGATGTCACAAACTTCTGTTGGTCCGTAGTACTGAATTGCACCTGGATATACGAAGCATGTGTCAGCTGCCCATTCCGCACGGTGAGCTTCGAAGTATTTGAATGGTGCTCCATCAAGTTCAACGAGCGCTTTTTTGATTACTGGTTTATCTTCTCCATGTCTTCTTTCGATGTTCATCATCTTAGTGATTGGCATACCACCTGCAACCCATTCATTTGCTGGAGCAGAAAGGTTAGAAACTTTTGATAAGTAACCATTGTAACCATATTGGATAAGCATGAATGCATTATATCCTAAAGAGTAGCAGTAGTCTGCATCAAAGTTAGAAGGGAAAGCACATCTTCCTTCGTATCCTAAGAAGTGGTGAAGTGCATTGAACTTACCAGTATATGTACCAGCTGCTTTTCTAGCGTCTAATTTATCTTTTACAAGAGCAGAGAATAATTTTTCTGATTCAATTAAAGAAACCTGTACATTTCCATGTGGATCTCTTTCTAAGAATAACTGCTGTTGGATTGCTTCTGGAAGAAGTGCGAATACTTCCATAGATTCTTTTGTTAAACCATTTTCAATGAATGCATATTTTTCTTTCCATGTTGGGAGTGCATTAAATGCATCAGCTTTGCTGCCAGCAAGGAGTTCGTTGATTTCGTGGATTAATACAGAGAATTCAGGAACGAATTCAACAACACCTTCAGGGATAATTGCAACACCGAAGTTCATTCCGTTAGCTGCTCTCTTTTCTACAGAATCTGCGATGTAATCAGCGATTTCAGAAAGAGACATTTTCTTAGCTGCAACTTCTTCTGAAACTAAGCAGATGTTTGGTTGAGTTTTAAGAGCACATTCCAATGCAACGTGAGAAGCAGAACGTCCCATAACTTTAACGAAATGCCAGTATTTTTTAGCAGAGTTTGCATCTCTTTCAATATTTCCAATGATTTCACTATATGTTTTTGTAGCTGTATCGAAACCAAAAGAGCATTCAATATCTTCATTTTTAAGGTCGCCGTCGATTGTTTTTGGACAACCGATTACTTGAACACCTGTATTATGAGCTGCAAAGTATTCAGCAAGAACAGCAGCGTTTGTATTAGAGTCATCACCACCGATGA
>CAZUVY010000205.1:0-1697 GCA_964623905.1 uncultured Faecalimonas sp. | reverse complement strand
AAAAAATCGCTTAGACCGTGAGGTTTAAGCGATTTTTTGGTATAATTAATTATGCCACTAACCAACAATACCAATGGTAATTATATACCAAGACAGCTAAAATTACCATTGGATATCGAAAAAATTATTGATATTTCTGATCCAGTTTACAGTTTCAGTGAGGTTGTGGATAGTATTGACTTTACAAAATATTTTGCAGTTAAGGAGAGCAAAACAGGTCGCCCAAAATACAATCCAACAATCATGCTGAAGATCGTTCTCTTTTCTTTCATGGAGAATGGTTACCTGTCACTGAGAAAAATTGAAAAATCTTGTAAAACTGACATCCGTTATATGTGGCTTCTGGACGGTATGGCTGCACCATCCTTTGCTACTTTTGGAAATTTCATCCGAGACGAACTGACGGACTCCATCGAAAACATTTTCTTAGCCATCAATCAGGTTATCTTTGAAAAAGATAAGGTCGATCTGAATCATGTTTATATTGATGGGACAAAAATCGAAGCGAATGCGAATAAATATACTTGGGTATGGAAGAAGTCCTGCACCCGAAACCGTGATAAAGTGTTTCTGAAAGTCACAGAATTGCTGGAACAGATAAACAGGGAAGAACTGTGTTATTTAAATGTGGAATTCGAAGCAAGGACAGAGTATGCGATAGAATATCTGGATATGATTCTTCAAAAATATGGTGAGGTGTATCAACTGAATCCACAGGAGTTTGTATCTGGAAGAGGTCACAGAAAAAGTGTACAACAAAGAAGATATCAGCAATTGGAGGAATACCGAAACAGACTTGCCCAGTATGCACAACATATAGAAATATGTGGTGAATCAAGAAACAGCTACTCGAAGACGGATAAAAGTGCGACTTTTATGCGAGTAAAGAGAGATTACATGGGAAATGACCAGCTTTTACCGGCATATAACATGCAGATTGCAGTATGTGATGAATATATAGCAGCAATCGATGTGAAACAGTATGCCTCTGATATGGACTGTTTTGTTCCACTGATGGAGAAATTCAAACAACTTTATGGTCATTATCCGAAATATCCAGTAGCTGATGCCGGATATGGCTCATTCAATAATTATATTTTCTGTCAGTTGCATGGAATGGAAAAATTCATGAAATTCACTATGTTCGAGAAAGAGACTAAGGATACGAAATATAAAGACAACCCTTATCGGGCAACGAATTTCAGGCAGGACAAAGAAGGGAATCTGATTTGTCCACAAAATCGAAAATTCCATTTGAAATATACACGTTCTATTCGAGGAAATAAATATGGTCGCACAGAAGAAATCTATGAATGCGAAAACTGTGAAGGTTGTCCACACAAAGAGAAATGCTGTCCACGAGCCAAAGGGAATCGAACAATCCGTATAAATCAAGAATTGACAGCAATTCACGAGGAAGTTGTAAGCAATCTCTGTTCAATTCACGGAGCGCTGTTGTGCATGAACAGAAGTATTCAGTCAGAAGGAACCTTCGGGGTGATGAAATGGGACCGAAGTTATAAACGAGCTTTCCGAAGAGGCTTAAAAAGTGTATTTTTAGAGTTCTGCTTAATTTCTTGTGGTTTCAACTTATACAAGTACTATAACAAATGCCAACGCAACGTCAAAAACGCCGAATGTGCTTAACATATTTTGAGAAGAAAGGCACTGAATAGCCACGAAAAATGCGTGGTCTG
>CAZUVY010000204.1:0-1710 GCA_964623905.1 uncultured Faecalimonas sp. | reverse complement strand
CTTTTACAAGTGGCGCAATCTCTTCTGTGTCAAATTTTGCATCATATGCTTTTGCAATACAGTTTTTCAGTTCTTCTTCTGTAAAATCTGTAAAGAATTGTTTCATAACGGCATATGCTGTTTCCTGATAATTCATATCCTTTAATTCATTTAAAGATACATCTAATTTTGGAATACTTACCGGTACAAATAAACCACCGTCATCTGCTAATCCTTTTAAAATAGCTTCTGATGCTGTCACTGTCTTTTCTGCATTTCTTGTACTTTTATATAATAATTCCATCCTTCATCCTCCTTGATGTTCTGAAATATTTCTCTATTTTTCTTTTTTAAGTGCAATAAATAAAATTGCACTGACTGCCATTAAGATTGGATAATATAAATATGGCATAATTGCATAAGGGGTCAATCCTGTCAGCGTCGCTGCTGATAAAAGCTGTGCTCCATATGGAATCAGACCTTGTCCTACTGATGCAAAAATATCCAAAAGTGATGCAGATCGTTTTGGATCAACACCAAATTCGTCACTGATTTCTTTTGCAATTGGTCCTGCCAATACAATTGCAACAGTATTGTTTGCTGTACAGGCATCTACCATTAATGCAAGTCCTGCGATACCAAATTCTGCACCTTTCTTTCCATTGATCTTGCTGCGGATCAGATTCAAAATAAACTGAATACCGCCATATTCTTTTACCAGTGACACAATACATGCAACTACGATTGAGATTACCGTAATATCATACATACCTGTAACACCGTCTCCAACCACAGTAAACATACTTGCCGCTGCAATTGTACCTGTTGCAAGCCCAACGATCAGTGATGCAACAATTCCTCCGATTAGAACCACAAATACATTGATTCCGATCAAAGCACCTACCAATACTAAAATATATGGCAGAATCTGTAATATATTATATGGAAGATCATCTTGGATTTCAAAACTGCTTCCAGTTGTAATCATGAAAAAGATAATGATTGTAACAATCGCTGCCGGAAGTACGATCAAGAAGTTAGCCTTGAACTTATCTTTCATCTCGCATCCTTGTGTTTTAACTGCTGCAATCGTGGTATCGGAAATCATCGATAAATTGTCTCCGAACATTGCACCACAAACTACTGCACCGATACAGATTCCCATTGCAAACCCAGTCTTTTCACTGATGCCAACTGCGATCGGAGCCAAAGCAGAAATCGTTCCCATGGATGTTCCCATTGAAACGGAAATAAAGCATCCAATTACAAACAAACCTACGACTGCAATACTTGATGGTAATATGGATAAGAAAAAGTTAACGGTACTATCCACACCGCCTGCTGCTATTACTGCACCGGAAAAACCTCCTGCGCATAAAAAAATCAAACTCATGGTAATGATATTCTCATCACCGACACCTTTCGCAATTACTTTGATTTTTTGATCAAACGACAACGACTTATTCTGTACAAATGCGACTGCCAATGCAACTAAAAATGCTACGATTGCAGGCATTGCATAAAAATCGCCTGTAATAATCCCTGAACCCAGGAAAATAATTAAAAATACGCCAATCGGAAGTAACGCGATTGCTTTTCCCTTTTGTTCTGTGTGACTCATCTCTTCCTCCTAAAATTCCTAATAATTGCTTCATTGTAGCACAGTTTTAAAGAAAAAAAAAGAGTGCTGTTTAAAAACAACACCCTTTTCTTATATTATTTTCTTATTAT
>CAZUVY010000203.1:0-1710 GCA_964623905.1 uncultured Faecalimonas sp. | reverse complement strand
CCGCAAGCGTAACAATGGTAGTGGTCATCGTCCACAAACAGGCTCGGATTGCGGTCATTGTGGAACGGGCAAAGTGCTTTCCCATGACGGTTGACCTCCACGCCGTACCTTGACGCCGCTTCTCTTGTGTTGATGCTTGCTTTTACTGTTGCGAACACATTCATCGCATTCCTCCATAATTCTTATTGATGGGGACGTTTTTTCATCCCCTCATGTATATTATGAGGAAAATCGCAAAAAGGGTGCTGATGGCATGACAAGCCCATTTCAAAAAACATGACAAGGCGTTTCGGCACAAAACAGCGTAAAATCTTGGATGAATACGGCGAAAAAAACGGTCGGTGTTCTTTATTCTGTCACATTTGTATGGTATAATGGAGGAAATGAAAAAACATGACACTCAAAGTGAACATTTATGGCGAATCGCTGTCTGTGGGGAAGCATTCTCACTGTAACTGATATACAATATTTACGGAGGTGATCACTATGGATCAAATTAAAATCGGAAAGTTCATTGCTTCACTCCGTAAACAAGCGGATTTAACCCAAGAGCAACTGGGCGAAAAACTTGGTGTAACCAATAAGACTATTTCTCGTTGGGAGAATGGAAATTATATGCCGGACATAGAAATGCTGCAACTGCTTGCAATGGAATTTCATGTCAATATCAACGAGATATTAGCCGGGGAAAGAATGTCTGATGCCGAGTTTCGAAAAAAAGCTGACGAAAACATTATTGCAGTTTCTAAAAGCAGTGCCTTTTCATTTGAAGAGAAAAAGGCATATTTCAAGAAGAAGTGGCGCAAAGAACATATAGCACTGTTTGTTCTTTTAGGTATCATCCTTTTGTTGTCCGTACTTCTGCCAATTCTCTTTGGACGAATAGAATTTATTGGATTGGCGCCGCTTGTAGGATTGATTGAGTATGGGTATCAAAACAATAAAATGATGATCTATGTAGAACACAATTTATATGATTAGTCCGACTACAAGAAAAAACACGACAGATTGGAGGTAGGCACATGAGTATCCTTAATCAAAATCTGCTGACACTGGATTTTTGGCAGGACAAGGTAACATACGGCAAGCAGACCGTTCCCATCGGCACGATTGGCTGTGCCGCACTCAATATCACCGATGAACAGATTACAGAACTGATAGCGCTCTGTCAGCCACTCAGCAATATCGTTATCATGCTTGGTACAGGCAACGTGGATGTGTCTGTGTTCCCCGTGGCAGAGAAATCTTTGCTTGCAATTATCCGTTTCTTGCAGAAAACGGAGCCGTTCTCTTTTCTGGACTTGGCAACGGACAATAATGAACTGCACCGATTCTTTGACGAGGAACACATAGAAAACATCGTTGCGTACATCAAAGCATTACAGGAAATCGGTGCAGCAGCTTCTTTTGATGACAAATACAGTCACGCTGTCGGTGTCTTGAAGCTGATACAGGGAATGTCGCAGCTTGGAAACACGCTGAATATCTTCAAGGGCGGCATGATTGACTTTGCCCACAAGCTCCATGACAGCAAACGCACACCGGACGGATATGCCGCCGCCTTTGCCGAGCATTTTCCCAAGGATGAAACATTATCTCCCGACAATTCCATGTGGATGCAGTTGACCAATACCACAATTCAGTATGTATCTTCTATCATGCCGGAGAAAGGAATACCGCAGCTTGTGAAGCGTATGCACTACGTTTCTT
>CAZUVY010000202.1:0-1726 GCA_964623905.1 uncultured Faecalimonas sp. | reverse complement strand
TGCATATTCCGGAATAACTGCGCATCCGTTCCAGAAGAACGGAGCGCCATTCCGCTTGAAACTGAGCAAAGCTCAGCTAGTTAATTAGTTACTTTGATTTACACGGCGGTCACGCCCTGGAAATTCCAATCGATATGCCTTAGATGTCATTCTGCTAAGACAAGCATCGGCATAGGTATTATCTCCGAATAACTGGTACCATTTTGCAACCGGTACCTGCGAGATGATAATGGTCGCTTTTCTACTGTCACGGGATTCGATGATTTCAAACAGGTCACGACATTTATCCATGTTTAGATCCATCAGTCCAAAATCATCGATCACCAGAAGATCATAGGAAGCCATCTTGTTAGAATATTCATAATAGATGTTCTCTTTACGTGCATGTTCGGATTCCTGAAGCAGATAATTAGCTCTGATATATTTCGTAGTACGCATCTGATGCATTGCAGCAATGCATAAAGCGCAAGCTACATGGGTTTTACCGGCGCCAGCACCACCTGTCATTAAAAGATTATTAGGCTCATCAATCCATTCACATGTTGCAAGTTTTTCGATGACATGGGTATTCAGCTGACGCTCAGGTTCATAAATGGAATTATCCAGATCAGCTGCCGGATATTTAAGAGTTGCCTGTTTTAAAAGGCGGTTAAATTTCTTGGTTTCTCTTTGAGACCATTCAAAGTTTACGATATCTGAAAATCGGTCTTCGAAAGAATCAAGACGGCTGTTTGGATTCAACAGTTGTTGTTCAAGAGCCTCTGCCATTCCAGACATGCGCAGTTTATATAGTTTATCCATTATGAGATTCTGTTCTTTTGTTAGTTTCTCGTTGTAAATATATGTTTTAAATGTATATGCCATAAATGTTTACCTTTACTTGTAGTAGTCCTTTCCTCGAATGTTTTCATGTACTGGAAGATTCCCCGGAGCAGTTTCCGAAAGTTCTTTTGCATTCATCCTTTTGAGAACCTGCTTAAAAGTGAAATATTTGCAGGAATTCATCTCAATGCATTTACGTGCAGCTTCTTCTGCAATGCCATAAGGAACAGTTTTTGCCATGTGAAGAATACCTGCACAGGCATTATAAGACTGTTCTTCATGTTTGGATGATTTCAGAACCCTGTCTATCAATTCAGACATAGCGGTTCCGATTGCAGATGCCCAGCGACGGTAATAGTTACCGTCCTTGGAATTAACTTCTTTATAGTAAAGATGCTCAGGTCTCATATGTTCATCTGTTGTGATGTACAATGGAAACTCTTTATATGAGCGCTTATGGGTACAAATCAAACGATTGTACTGATCGCAAATCCTAATCTCAGATGGTGTTGCTTTCAGGATTGCGGGTTTTCCACAGTAAGAGTACAATACGGAGTAGTAGTGGCCGTCATACTCGATGTGGTAATTATTAGGGACTTTCAGAACTGCTTTATAATCACAAATCATGTAACTTCCGCCTGGCAGTGGTTTCATACACGGTTTGTCATATTTCTCAAAAGCATCTTTTCTGGAAAAACTCTTATTCTGAAACTTTCGGGAATTGAGTGCCGCTACTATTTTTTTAATCTCGGCATTTAAATCCTCGAATGAGGTATAAATCTTTTCTTTGAGTTTTTCCGCCAGATGTGTTTCAAGAAACTTTACGTGATTTTCAACCGTTGGTTTGCCTTTTGGTTTTCTAGCCGGTGGTGGAAGTACGATAGTATCGTAAAAGTCCTCTAAA
>CAZUVY010000201.1:0-1766 GCA_964623905.1 uncultured Faecalimonas sp. | reverse complement strand
AGATAGAGATTATTGTAAAAAAGTATTGTATGTGGTTTTGAAGGTATGTTATAATGAATAACGTATAGGGGATTGGTCAAATGGTATGATAGGAGTCTCCAAAACTTTTGGTGGGAGTTCGATTCTCTCATCCCCTGTTAAAAAGCAAGTTTCTTTGAAACTTGCTTTTTTTGCATTATACTGATAGAATCAATGATTATAATGCTAGGAGGATGGAGGGGAAATAATGGAAGTTTGGGATGTTTATAATAAAGATAGAGAAAAAACAGGAAAAACAATGAGGAGAGGAGAAGAATACCAAGAAGGAGCCTACCACTTGGTTGTCCATGCTTGTATTTTTAATTCAAAAGGAGAAATGTTAATTCAACAAAGGCAATCGTTTAAACAAGGATGGCCAAATTTGTGGGATATTACAGCCGGAGGCAGTGCAATTGCAGGTGAATCCAGTCAGGAAGCAATGGAAAGAGAAATATATGAGGAAATTGGATTAAAACTAGATTTGCAAAATATAAGACCGCATATGACTACAAATTTTAAGTTTGGATTTAATGATATTTACCTGATTGAAAAAGATGTAGATATTAACGACTTAACTCTCCAGTATGAGGAAGTTCAAAATGCTAAATGGGCCACACTTGATGAGATATTCGAAATGATTGATCATGGTACGTTTATTTCCTACCATAAAAGTTTAATACATCTATTTTTTGATATGAGAAAACAGTGTGGAAATTTTCGATAGAAAAAGATGAATATTTGAGAGGAATAGTAAAGATGAAAAAGGGTATAGAGAAAACAAATGTAATGAGAATTTTGGAACAGAAGAAAGTAAAGTTTCAAACTTATAGCTATGCATGTACAGAAGCAATTAGCGGAGTAGAAGTGGCAGAGGTATTAAACCAAGATCCAAATCAAGTATTTAAAACATTGGTTACAGTTGGAAATTCGAAAGCAAATTATGTGTTTATGATTCCAGTTCACCGAGAGTTGGATCTAAAAAAAGCAGCAAAAGCAGTCGGTGAGAAAAGCATTAGCATGATCAAATCTAAAGAGTTACTTCCATTGACAGGTTATATTCATGGCGGATGTTCACCAATCGGTATGAAAAAGCAATTTAGAACAACGATTGATGCTTCAGCAGTTAATTTTGATACGATCATTTTCAGTGCTGGGAAAATCGGATATCAGGTGGAAGTTGCGCCAGAAGAATTGAAAAAGATTGTAAGATTTCAATTAGAAGATATTGTAGTATAGAAAAAGCACTTTGCGAACACATACGCGCAAAGTGCTTTTCATATTATTAATTATTATATAACAGTTCATAGCGAAACTCATCTTCACTTACATATGTAACTTCCACAACGGTAAGGGTTTTAGAATCTTTTCCATTACTGCATTGGATGGAGATAAAAGCAGTGGAACCATATGAAAAAAGGATATCTGTTTCAAAAATACCGTTTTCCTCTATTGGTGTATAAGTGTTTTGAATATTGTACTCATTTTCGGTGATAACCGTGTAACTGTAGTCTTTACCGGAAAGGGTTGGAGTGAAGACGAATCTTATGTATTTTCCAGGTCCGAATGGCTTAGTGGTTGATGTATCAAAACGACATCCTGTAATATTAAAAGATGCAATAGATTCGACAGATTCAACAGGTGGATTTGTGATTGTATGAAGAAACCATCCGGAGCAGATTCCGATTACGAGAACAATTATAAATAAAATAAAAAGTAAAAAATTTTTGGATTTTATTTTTTCATTAGAA
>CAZUVY010000200.1:0-1787 GCA_964623905.1 uncultured Faecalimonas sp. | reverse complement strand
ATTTTATACATAATATCCACTTTTTTTTAATATTTTTTGTTTACTTTTACTATTTTATTAATATCCAATTCTATTATTCAAATTGAAGCATTACCATTAAACTGGCATCTTGTTATTCTGATTTCAGATACAATAAAAGACCAAGTATTTCAACAATCACTTGATCTTTCATACATATTTCTTATTTATTTTTGGATAGGGAAGTATATAGTGCTACACTCAGTATCACTGCTCCTCCCACAAGTTCTCTCACACTTGGCACTTCTCCAAGAAAAATCAGTGCATAGATAATTCCATACACCGTCTCCATACCTGAAATAATGCCCGCTGTCTGCGCCTTCACTTTCTTTTGCGCCGACACATATAAAGTATACGCAAATGCTGTACAGATTGCTCCAATAAAAGCAACTCCTATAATATCCTGTGCTCTCCATTGCGTTGGAACCAAGATTAGTGCCGGAAGCAAAACAAGCGCTGCTGTTCCCTGTTCATAGAAACTTACAATTCTGCCTTCATATTTCTTAGAAAAATAACGGTTTGCCAATGTGATGATCGCATATGTAAGGCTGCTTATCATTCCCCAGATAATTCCAATCGTCACCTGATTTTCCATAGAAAATTCAGGAATTGTAATTGCCACACCAATCAGCAAAATAATTGCACAAACGATACTTTTTCCACGCAGCTTCTCATGGAACACAATCGGTTCTAAAAATGTCAGAAACAATGGAAATGTCGAAAATGTAATTGTTCCAATTGCTACCGATGACACCTGAATCGACTGAAAGAAAGTAGTCCAATGAATTGCAAGTACCGCCCCTGTCATCATAATAAGCAGATAATCTTTTCTGTTATCCAATCTCAGCGATTCTTTTTTCACTAAAGTAATTGTCAGTAACAAGATAGAAGAACAGATTACTCGTCCCATCGCAACCATGACGGAAGGAACTTCCACAAATTGTCCGATCACTCCCGAAATACTAAACATCATGACTGCAAGATGCAAATATAGAATATCTTTTCTGTTATTCTTTTCCATAATATGAATTCTCCTCTAAAACAAATATAAAGACATTATAACACAAAAATAAGGAACTTTCGAAGTGATAGACAGATGCTTTCAGAGCCAAGAAGCAACTGCCCTTTTTACAACATTGCAGACACAAGTAAGTAAATCAGTGTCACACATAATCCTATACTAAATAGGATTAATCCATATGACAAGCTTCTTCCAATAATAGAAGCATTTTCTTTGAATGATGCATAAGACAATGCCATCTGATGTACAAAGTCTTTCTTATGAGGATGATTTCTCCAGATTGTTTCATTCAAAAGTTTTTCTAAACCATTCAAGAACACACCCAATGCATGTGTAACATCATTCCCTTCATCCCATTCTGACTCGTACTTACAGTCTTTGTAGATTGTTTTACGAAGTAATACAACAATAGCATCAACCACTGAATTGAGAATCAGACAGATATATCCAAAAACAGTTGCAAGGATTCCAAGAAGCACTGGACGATACAGATAATCTTCCAGATCGGCACGGTGATACCATCTGTTCACATAAACTCTACTTCCATCTGCTTGCTTCTTCATCATCCATGTACGGATAATAAGGAAATATACTGCAATACCAATTAATATAGAAATAACGCTTCCTTTTAAATTTGTCCATGTAAAATAATGTACTTCATGTCCTGCGTGTGCAAGCCCCATAAAGCTTTGACTCATATCTGCAAGACGGTCCATTGTAAGACCTGGAAGGATTCCCATGATTGGGA
>CAZUVY010000199.1:0-1818 GCA_964623905.1 uncultured Faecalimonas sp. | reverse complement strand
GTAACTATTCAGGACACCCTATGTAAAAATGAAATCTGGGTTTCCTGAAATAGCATTTTTGATTGCTTCATAAGCATTGTATCCCTGCTTATGGGCTGTTCCGATATACGACATGATTTTTAAATAATCCCTTGCACCTTCTTCGGTGCGGAAGCAGCCGGATACCTTGGTTTTTACTTTTATCATGCGAATATCTCGTTCTGCCTGATTGTTATCAAAAGGAACCATGAAGTTTCTTATAAAAAGGCAGACTGATGCCTTGTAATTCGCAAGACGCTCCACAAGTGCAAGGATTTTACCTTTTTTCTTCCGGCCACGCTTTTTCTCTGTGGTTTCCGGAAGGGGATTTTCTCTCCTTGCCTGTTCGATAAGCTCATCATACCGTTTATCGAACTTATGATAGTGATAATAGCTCAGAGAATCTTTGCCTTTCTCTACAGCCTTGTCTTTGACCTTTTTCATTTCAAGCAAAAGGTCTATAAATGCAGATGCCCATTTCTGCTCCGGATGATTTTCGACAATTCCGGTTAGTTCCCTAAGCAAGTGGGCGCAGCAGACTGCATGGGTAATATCCGGGTAATTCCAGTAGGAAGCCCAGCAGTCGTGCATGGCAATGCCATTAAACTCAGTAAGAACGCCGCACTGTTCCATCCCTTTAAAACCACGTTTAGGACCGATGTCCAGATAGGTGTATTCACAGTTTGAGGCATTATGAACCCACCAGAGTTTTTTATTCACTCTGGTTCCGGTTTCATCGAAATGTCCAAGTGCAGATTCCGTCATTTTCTGCTTGATTGTATTAACAGTATTACTAAGACTGTCAGCACAACGTTTTACCATATTGCTGATGGTTCCTGTTGCAATCGGAATGTTAAATACTCCGGAAAGTATTTCATGAGTACGTTTGATACTGACAGCACCGACTGTATTTAATGCTACAGACAACGCCTGAAGGTTTTCTCCATACTGTACAGATGCCTTTACATCAGACGGAAATTCACCTTTGCGGGTGCCTCCATGCATCATACAGATCGGAATTTCCAGTGCTTGATGTTCCGTAACATTTACAGTTACCACAGCATCAATGACATGACGCTTTTCAGCGATACATGCTGTTCCTTTACACATTTTATAGTGAGGACAGCCTTCACATGCGGCTGGCATATGCTTAATCGTTTCATCCGGTGCAGTTATCACAGCAAGATGCGTTCCCTGATGTCCATTCTGTCCGCCGGCTTTTTTACCGGTAGGTTTACGCAGACTCTTGGGAGCCGGCTTTTTAAATCCATCACTTGAAGGCGGTTTGGAACTGTTTTTAGAGTTTTTGTTCAGCTGCTCTTTCAGTTCCTGGATAGTCTGATTAAGCTGTGCAATCAACTGAGTCTGTGCATTGATTGTTGCATTCAAAGAATCTACAGTTGATGTTAATGTATTGACTTGCTGTAATAGATGTTCATTCATTTCATCTTTTGTCAATCAGACCACCTTCTTTCGCTAAAATTTGATACTTCTATTTTAACGGAAAAAGAGAAAAAAGGCGAATTACAACATTTTGCCCTTTCGTCAAAATGACTGTGGATAAGATGTCTGATACAAAGTGCAGATGCTGATAAATCCAGTATGAAATCCACAAAAAGCAGGATATCAGACAATCATCAGGGCTGCCGGATTATCGTAATCCACAATCAAAAAGGATTAAGAAGATACTTATAAAAAGTTATCCACTTTTTGTAGTGCAACAATGTCAAAACAGAAATTTTATTTTCTCTGTTTTGACTAAAAAAATCAAAGTACTCTAATGGGGTGCTGAATAGTTAC
>CAZUVY010000198.1:0-1821 GCA_964623905.1 uncultured Faecalimonas sp. | reverse complement strand
GGGGCTGTAAAAAAACGCCCTTAAAGAGAAAACCGCTTAGGTCGTGCGACCTAAGCGGTTTTTTGGTATAATTAATTATGCAACTAACTAAAAACACCAATGATAATTATATAATAAGACAGCTAAAATTACCATTGGATATCGAAAAAATTATTGATATTTCTGATCCAGTTTACAGTTTCAGCGAAATTGTGGATGGTATTGACTTTACATCATATTTTGCAGTTAAGGAGAGCAAAACAGGTCGCCCAAAATACAATTCAACAATTATGCTGAAAATCGTTCTTTTTTCTTTTATGGAAAACGGTTACCTATCACTGAGAAACATTGAAAAATCATGTAAAACTGACATTCGTTATATGTGGCTTCTGGATGGTATGGCTGCCCCTTCCTTTGCTACTTTCGGAAATTTCATCAGAGATGAATTGACCGACTCTATTGAAAATATCTTTTTGGCCATTAATCAGGTTATCTTTAAAAAAGACCAGGTTGATTTGAATCATGTTTACATTGATGGGACGAAAATCGAAGCAAATGCTAATAAATATACATGGGTATGGAAAAAATCCTGTATAAAAAATCGTGACAAAGTATTTCTGAAAACCACAGAATTACTGGAACAGATAAATAAGGAAGAACTCTGTTTTTTAGGCGTCGAATTCGAAACGAGGACGGAGTATGCGATTGAGTATCTGGATCAGATCCTTCAAAAATATATAGAAATATATAAACTGAACCCACAGGAGTTTGTGTCTGGAAGAGGTCACAGAAAAAGCGTGCAACAAAGAAGATACCAATTACTGGAGGAGTATCGGAACAGACTTTCCCAGTATGCCGAGTACATAGAAGTATGTGGTGAATCACGAAACAGTTATTCAAAAACAGACCAAAGTGCAACTTTTATGCGAGTAAAAAAGGATTACATGGGGAATGACCAGCTTTTACCAGCGTATAACATGCAGATTGCCGTATGTGATGAATACATCGCAGCAATTGATGTAAAACAGTATGCTTCAGATATGGATTGTTTTGTTCCGCTAATGGAAAAGTTCAAGCAGCTTTATGGGCATTATCCGAAATATCCAGTAGCAGATGCAGGATATGGTTCTTTCAATAATTATATTTTCTGTCAGGTTCACGGAATGGAAAAGTTTATGAAATTTACCATGTTTGAAAAAGAAATCAAAGACAAGAAGTACAGAGACGATCCATATAGAGCTGTGAATTTCAGACAGGATGCAGAAGGAAATCTGATCTGTCCACAAAATCAAAAATTTCACTTAAAATATACACGTCCCGTTCGTGGAAACAAATATGGTCGAACAGAAGAAGTCTATGAATGTGAAAACTGTGAAGGCTGTCCGCATAGAGAGAAATGCTGTCCACGAGCAAAAGGGAACCGTACCATTCGAATGAACCAGGAATTAACAGCAATACATGAAGAAGTAATAAATAATCTTTGTTCTATCCATGGAGCATTATTATGTATGAATAGAAGCATCCAATCTGAAGGAACATTCGGTATAATGAAATGGGATCGGAGCTATAAACGGGCATTCCGTCGAGGTTTAAAAAGTGTATTTTTAGAGTTTTGCTTAATTTCCTGTGGTTTTAACTTATATAAGTATCACAACAAACATCAACGAAGTATGAAATGTGCATAACATATTTCTTCGAATGTAGATTTATGATCACGTAAGGTACGTGGTCTGATTTGTGTACCCCAAAAACAGGAAATGTTAAACAAGCTATATAACCAAAGAGCCACCGAGCGCAATGCGCTCGGTGGCTAACTCTTTAAGGGCGTTTTTTTACAGCCCC
>CAZUVY010000197.1:0-1822 GCA_964623905.1 uncultured Faecalimonas sp. | reverse complement strand
TATGATAGGAGTCTCCAAAACTTTTGGTGGGAGTTCGATTCTCTCATCCCCTGTTGTTAAGCTACAATCGTCAGATTGTAGCTTTCATAATCTATAAAATAAATTACAAAATGATGAATAAAGTTTTAATTCTTAAAAAAGTATAAAATTTTGTTTGACATGAGTAGTGAGTATTGGTATTATTTAAGTAGTCAATAAACATGGATTGTTACTGCAAAGGCAGGCAAAACCAAATCACTCGGGGTCTTTGTATGAGCCCGTTGGTTTGGTTTTTATTTTTTTGAAAAAGACTTGTAGTACATTATAGTTTAGGAGTTTCTTTCATGAATATTTTGAAAGTCATTAACAATAACATTGTAAGTGCGATAGACGATAATAATGTAGAGATTATTGTAATGGGAAAAGGATTGGGATTTCATGCAAAGTCTGGATCACCAATTAATGAAGATAAAATAGAAAAAGTATTTCGACTGAATGATCAGAGTGAGACTGGGAAGTTTAAGAAGCTTTTAGAGGCAATGCCAATGAAGCATATAGAAATTTCAGTTGAAATAATTGAATACGCGAAAAGCGTATTAAACAAACGAATGAATCCGAATATATATATAACATTGACGGATCATATAGATTTTGCAATTTCAAGAATGAAAGACGGGATGCAGTTTTCAAATCCTTTACTGTGGGAGACAAAAGCATTCTATCCAAGCGAATACTTGATTGGAGAATATGCAGTTGGATTGATCAGAAAAGAGCTAGGGGTTCGATTTAATCAAGATGAGGCCGCATCTATTGCTTTGCATCTTGTAAATGCAGAATATAATACTGATATGAACAATACAATGAGAATTACTACTACGATTCGAGAAGTACTTCAGATTGTTGAAGAGCATATCGGGATGAAGCTGGATGAGGAAAGTTTGCATTATTCTAGATTGATTACTCATTTAGAATTTCTGGTGCAGAGAGTTTTCGCGGGGCAGGTATTGAACGATAGTGTAGAAGAACTTGCACAGATGATTAAAAGTAAGTATCCATCGGAATATGAATGCAGCAAAAGAATTGTGGAATATATCGGAAATAAATACGCAGACTGTAAGATTTCACAAGACGAGATGACTTATTTGGCAGTGCACATAAGACGAATTAGTGCGGAACTTTACAAATTCAATGATGAAAATGAAGAAAGGAAGTAAGTTATGTTTGGTTCATTGAAAGGGAAATTTGGATTTGGCAAAAAGGTAGGAGAAGTTTTAGCTGCTCCAGTACAAGGAAAGGCGGTAGCTATTTCAGAAGTAAGCGATCCAACATTTGGACAGGAGATTCTTGGAAAAGGCGTCGCAATTATTCCATCTGTGGGAAGAGTTGTATCTCCAGTAGATGGTACTGTAGAAATGGTTTTTGATACAAAACATGCAATTTCTATAGTTTCAGATTCGGGAATTCAGATTTTAATCCATGTAGGTCTTGATACTGTTTCATTAAAAGGTGCACCATTTAAAGCATATGTGGAAGCAGGGCAAAAGGTAAAAACTGGTGATTTGATGTTAGAATTTGATATTGCAGCTATTCAGGCTGCAGGTCTGGAAACAATTACTCCTATTGTTATTTGTAATACAGAGGATTACAAAGAAATTAAGGCTAGTGTGGACAAAGATGTAGTTACAGGTGATACAGTTCTTACATTGGTAAAATAATATTGATATATAAGCCTTGGGGATAGGCTTTTATATAAGAAGATAACACATAATAAAATGAGAGAAAAGGAGGAAAAATTATGATGAAATATCTTCAAAAATTAGGTAAAGCTTTAATGCTTCCTGTA
>CAZUVY010000196.1:0-1861 GCA_964623905.1 uncultured Faecalimonas sp. | reverse complement strand
CAAAGTCCAAAAGGTCGTCTATCCCGTATCCTTTCGGAATTACGATTTCAGGGGTATCTCTGATTTTCTTTTTCTTCATTTTTCGCGTTTTTCTCCTTACAAATTTTATTTTTCTTGTATTTTTGTCAGTTCTAAAACCGACAAAAGTATTGACTTTTATATTTTTGTCTGCTATAATAAAATCATCATAATGAAAGAGGTGATTTTATGATTATCCGAGAAGCATATCTTAAACAAATCGTTCCACTGATAGATAAGAACCTGATTAAGGTATTGACAGGCGTTCGCCGTTCCGGGAAAACCGTTCTGCTTTCGCAGATTCAGGACTATCTTTTGAAAAACGGAAGAACCAGGTCGCAAATCATCAATATCAGTCTTGAATCCAAAAAGAACAAGAAGTTCAAAGACGGCGACGTCTTGTACGAGTATCTGATTTCGGCTTGTGAAAAGTTGAACGCAAAAGCGTATATTTTCCTTGATGAAATACAGATCGTTTCAGGCTGGGAAGAAGTCGTGTCTTCTCTTCTCGTTGACGTCGATTGCGACGTCTATATCACCGGTTCCAATTCAAAACTCCTTTCGGGCGAGCTTGCAACACTGATTGCCGGGCGCTATATTCAGATCCACGTCTATCCCTTTACTCTTTCCGAAGCCAAGCAGATGCTAATACAAACCGGCAGATTTACCTCCGACGAAGAGTTGTTTCAGAACTATCTCAAATACGGCGGTTTGCCTATGCGTTTCTCACTTGAAGAAATATCGCTTGAAACATATCTTTCGGACACTTATGACGCCATCGTAGTTAAAGACATTATCCAAAGGAACAACATTAAAGACACGAATCTTTTGAATATGATTCTCGCCTTTTTGATGGACAATATCGCCAATCCGTTTTCCGCCCGTTCCATTGTCGCCGCATTGAAGCAAGAAGGCATCAGCACGACGGTAGAAACGGTAATCGCCTATATCGACTACATTAAAAAAGCGATGGTCGTGTATAGCGCACAGCGTTACGACATTAAGGGCAAGAAGCTTCTTACTACGAACGAGAAGTATTACACCGTAGATTTGGGACTGAGAAACTGCGTGAAAGCGAGCGGAGAAATCGACTATAATAAGTTGTACGAGAATATCGTATACCTTGAACTCTTGTGCCGCGGTTATGACGTAAAAGTCGGTAAAACCGACGATTACGAAATCGACTTCGTTGCTTACAAAGGTTCGGATATTCTTTACGTTCAGGTCTGTTATCTCCTCGCTTCCCCCGAAACGGTCGAACGCGAGTTCGGAAATCTCGAAAGAATCAAAGACAACTATCCGAAGTACGTCATTTCAGGCGATTTCCCCGACTTCTCGCGTAACGGTATCAAGCATTACAACATCGTCAAATTTCTGCTTAACGAATAATCTCTCGGCTACGGCTACCCGCCGTAGCCTTTTTCTATCCGTGCTTTTGCGAGCGGAAAATAATAATCGTCTGCTTCTATCCCTATAAACTGTCTGCCCGTATTTCTGCAAGCCACGCCTGAACTTCCCGAACCCATACAGTTATCCATTACGACTTCGTTTTCTTTCGTATAGGTTTTAATCAGGTATTCGAGAAGCGCGACAGGTTTCTGCGTCGGATGCACGGCGTTCTTATCTCTTGAAAACTTCAATATATCCGTAGGGAAATTTACAAAATGCGTAACGTATTCCGTATCGGAATTAAGTTTATTGTTTCCGCCGTATCCTTTGTCCCGTCGCCACGTCGAGTTCGGTCTGTTTCGCTTTATCTGCTCTTTTTGAATGAGTCCTTGCGGAAAGTACCGTATCGGCAATTTGCTCTTACTTCCCACCGTCCCCCTGCTGAAAACAACAA
>CAZUVY010000195.1:0-1864 GCA_964623905.1 uncultured Faecalimonas sp. | reverse complement strand
CTGCTATGAAGTTTAACAAGAGCCGCAGCGTGTCAATGCTCTTATCAGAGCATATTCCACATCACCGGAATATATCATCGAAGTCAAAAAAGCGATAATATACGCCACGACACCCGGAATAAGTGATAAGACTGTTTCAAATGTATTTTTCGCAGTCAACGCCGAAACGAGCATTACAGATGAGCTAAAAATCAAAAGAATTATGTTCAAAAATCCATCGGCTTCGACCACAAACAGCGAAAGAATTGATGCGATTGCAAATAATATTATTCTTACTATCGGCTTCAGTCGATCATTTTCTTTGTTTTTGCTTTTTTCGTTATCCATCTATGTTCCCCCCTTCGACAGATCAAATTTCCATATTAATATATTATATCATCTTTTTGAGCTTCTGTCTATAGATTTCACGTAAATTTTTATGGAAAATTATTTTTTGAATCCATGGACAATACCCATACATTATACGAAAATATCCTTCGGATATATTTACACATACATTATACCACATAATTTTGTGATTGTCGATAGATATAACGAAATTTTCCACGGCGACAGCATTTAAAAATTGACAAGCAGCGAGGAATATGATATAATATACACATGGAAATAAAAGAGTTGCAAAAACGAATTGAAACAATAACTGATCCGCGGCGGATAAGCCACGGAAATATCCGGCACAGACTCGATGATATAATCATCATAGGACTGTGCACTATCATCTGTCTTGGCGAAGATTATAACGACATGGAGGCGTTTGGGGTCGAGAGAGAAAAATGGCTGAGGACATTTCTGGAACTGCCGAACGGGATACCGGACAGCGACACATTCCGCCGTGTATTTGAGCGTTTGAATCCCAAAGAATTATCAGACTGTTTGTCAGATTGGCTGAACATAGAGCGTGAAAAGCGCGGGATCGTCGCGATCGACGGCAAAACCATATGCGGAAGCGGTAACACTGAACACAAAGCATATCATGTGGTCAGTGCATTTGTCGCGGAAAATCAGATCACACTCGGTGAGGTCGTGGTCGATGAAAAGAGCAATGAGATAAAAGCTGTGCCTGAGCTTCTTGATCTTATCGATGTCAAAGGCGATATAGTTACCGCTGATGCTATGAGTTGCCAGAAAGAGATCGCCGAAAAGATCACAGAACGCGGAGCGGATTATGTTCTTGCGCTCAAAGACAATCAAAAGACTTTCAGGAAGGATGTTGAAGATTATTTCTTCAGTGTAAGGCAGGCACCGGAATTCAACCTTGAAACGGAGACCGGAAAGGCTCTCGAAAAAGGTCACGGACGCATAGAAAAGCGCGAATATTATCTTACTACAGATATTTCATGGCTTGATGAGAGTAAAAAATGGGTGGGGCTTAAAGCGATAGGGATGGTACGCTCAGAGGTAACATCACGCGAAGAAACAACTCATGACACGAGATATTTCATAACATCGCTTACGAGCATCGACGAATTTTCCGATGCGGTCAGAAAGCATTGGTCGATAGAAAATCAGCTGCACTGGAATCTTGATGTTATATTCCGTGAAGACGCCGCCAGAGCGCGTAAGGATAATTCTCCGCTTAATATGAATGTCCTGAGAAAAACTGCGTTATTTCTTGCCAATCAGGCTAAAACCGGTCGTTGGAGCAAAAAGAAAATGATGTTCAGAGCCGCTATGAATCCTCAGGTTTTACTCGACTTTCTTTTCCCTCGTAAAAAGTAAATGCTGTCGCCGTGCGCAAATATCGCGTAAATTTTATCTAAAGTTGTGCTTTTTCAATATCTCAAGCATTTGCTTAGGATGATTTGTCGTGAAAAGCTCACCGCCGTATTCGATACCGCGGAGTATCTGTTCCTCTGTCACTGCC
>CAZUVY010000194.1:0-1899 GCA_964623905.1 uncultured Faecalimonas sp. | reverse complement strand
TTTTTTAAATCCATAGTTTAAGATGAACTTAACAACTCAAAGGAAAGAGTCAAAGAAAGGAAGTAAGGATTATGGAATTTAAAAAAATGAGAGATAAGTTAATTGAAAATTTTGAAGAAATGACAAAGGATGTAAACCATTTATATACAGTTGCTGTAGATAAAGATGAGTTATGGAATACATATTTAGATAGTTATCCAAGAGGAACAAATGAAATTTATAGAAAGCGCAGAACAAATGATTGCAGCAGCTGCCGTCAGTTCGTGAGATCAATTGGTAATGTGGTTATGATCAAGGATAACAAAGTGACTACAATCTGGGACTTTGATACAGAAAGTGCAACTTACCAGCCAGTAATGGATGCGTTAGCAGCATTTGTAAAAGCACACCCAGTGCAAGATGTATTCGTGACAGATTATACAAAAATTTGTAACTAGATCTCAGCGTACATTGCCAGAAATCAGAGGCGAATACAGAGAAACCAAAGAAATATTCAAGAGAACAGGAAATTCCTGTAGATAAATTTATTTCAGATGTACTTCCAACTGCAAGAGAATTAGAAGTATATTTGGAAAACAGACATGCAGGCAATATGGTATCACTTATTGCACCAGTCAATAAGGACAGCAAGACAATGTTCAAATGGAACAACAACTTTAGCTGGGCTTACGCAGGAAATGTGACAGACTCTATGAAAGAGAGAGTAAAAGCGGCAGGCGGTAAAGTGGATGGTGACTTGAGATTTTCAATCCAATGGAATGAAAGTGGAAAAGATAACTGCGACGTAGATGCACACTGTATCGAACCTAACAAAAATGAAATCTATTTCGGAAATTGCAAAAAACCAAGATATTCTTTCTTGGGCGGACAGCTTGATGTAGACATCATTTCTCCAGGCGGAAAGATTGCTGTTGAAAACATTACTTGGGCAGACAGAAGCAAAATGCAGCCAGGAGTATATCAATTTTTCATTCACCAATATTCAGGTCGTTTGATTGATGGCTTTAGAGCCGAAATCGAATTTGATGGTCAAATTTATTCATTTGATTATAACAAGCCAACGAGAACAGGAGAAAGAGTGCAGGTTGCAGAAGTAACTTTGCACAAGGATGGAAGATTTACAATGAAAGAATTACTTCCATCATCTGTTTCAGCAAAAGAGGTTTGGAATTTAACTACAAACCAGTTTGTACCAGTATCTGTTGCAATGTATTCACCAAACTATTGGGATGAACAAGCTGGCATCGGACACAAACACGTATTCTTCATGTTGAAAGATTGTATGAACGCAGAAGAATCAAATGGTTTCTATAACGAATTCTTGAATCAGGAATTATCTGCACATAGAAAAGTAATGGAAGCAATGGGAAGCAGATTGAGAGTGAAGGACTGTGAAGACCAGCTTTCAGGAATTGGATTCTCAACAACAAAAAGAGATGAGGTGATCGTAAAAGTAAAAGGCAGCACAGAAAGAATTTTTAGAGTGAAATTTTAGGATGAAATAAGAAAAGGAGAAAAAATCATGGCAGAATTAAATATTTTTGAATACGCAGTAAGAAACAAATTACGTTTTCCATTTAGAGGAATGATCGGAGTAGAAGATCTTTGGGACTTAAGAGTAGAAGATTTGGATAAGATTTTTAAGTTGTTAAATTTACAGGTAAAACAGCAGCAGGAAGAAAGTTTATTAGGTGAAAAATCAAAAGAAGATGCAGTACTTGATATTCAGATTCAGATTGTAAGATACATTGTAAAAGTGAAATTAGAAGAAAGAGAGGCAAGAGAAAAAGCATTTGCAAAAAGAGAACAGAAACAAAAGATCATGTCTATTCTTGCAAATAAGAAGGATGAAGTTTGAAACAAAGAGGTAGTGGTTAGAGAAGAATAGAATTGCATAGC
>CAZUVY010000193.1:0-1913 GCA_964623905.1 uncultured Faecalimonas sp. | reverse complement strand
TGTGGCGTGAAGAAATCCCTTATGTACAAGATATGTTGAATTTTGTTGTGAGAAAACAGTTGGAGAAGATGCTTTCTTGGAAAGTGGGCATAATGACAAATTTCTCAGTCAGCGTTGGTAAATCGGCAAAATATATGTATAAATGGGTTTCAGCACAGGAATGGGAAAAATATTTACAGACTTATTGCGGAGCAGATGCTGAAGCTATTTGGCAGTCGGTGGAGATTATGTGCTCTCTATTTGTAGAGACTGCTATATGGGTAGCGGCAGAACTAAACTATGAGTATAACAATACAGAAGCAAACAATGGCATGTATTTTTTACGATCAGTAAAAGATTTACCAAAGGATGCAAGTGATTTTGAATAAAATACTTTATAAAAAGACATAGAAAAACCTTACTGATTTTCAGTTAGAACTGAGAGTCGGTAAGGTTTTTGTGCTTATGAGCAGATTATTTGTTTGTTTCTTTGGTTAAATTATTAAGCCATTTATATTTTTTGTAATGGACATAAACCCATGGAATTTTTACAACTTCATCCAAACTTAAAATAAAGTATACGAATAATGGATGAAGTTTCCACCAAAATGCTGCTATAAATAATTGTTATGTTCCCACCGGGAACCGCCATAAGTTTTATTATTATCTGCATATATACAGCAGAAATGTATGACGTTCAGTGTTCCCTGACCTGGTTCATTCTGGCGATTTTTACGGCAGTTGTTCTTGCAATTGCAGCGCCGCCAGTTCCGGGAGGCACCATGACCTGCTATACGATTCTGTTCGCACAGCTTGGCTTACCGGAAGAGGCAATCGTTGTTGCATTGACACTCAATGTTTTGCTTGATTTTGTTGCAACCGGAATGAATATGTTCTGTCTCCAGCTGGAGATCTTACTGCAGGCTTGTCGTTTGAAAATGGTGAACGAGAAAGTTTTACATAAGGTATAATCCATTAAAAATGAGCAGAAGTTAAGTAGGTATAGCATCAGTATTTATGAGATTGCTGTAATACTTGGTTTTACCAGATAAAACATCATCATAGAAACCTTGTTTCCAATCAATATAGTTGATGCAATCTTGTACCTGCTGTAGCTGTGCTACAAGAGTCTGACGTTTTATATCTAAGATGATTTTGCGTTCCGGAATGGTAGATTCTCCTTCAAGACAGAGAGCAATATATTCTTTCATTTCGGAGATACTCATACCACAGTTTTTTAGGCAGTTTAGACTTTGAATCCATGCGACATCACGGTCATCAAAAATTCTGCGATTGTTGGAATCACGCTTTACATTTGGAACTAAACCCTGATTGCAGTAAAATTTTAAAGTTTCATATGATAAATGTGTTTTTTCACAGGTTTGTTTCATGGTATACATTTGAAAAATCTCCTTAATAAATGCTTGACCGGTAGTAACTACCGCTTGATACAATTAGGATATCATAAGCATGGTTTTATTTCAAGGAGGTTACGCAATGGAGTATGTTATTTTAAATAACGGTGTAAAAATGCCAAAGTTAGGATATGGAGTATATCAGGTGACGAAAGATGAGTGTGAACGCTGTGTGTTAGAGGCTCTGAAAGTGGGTTATCGTCTGATAGATACAGCACAGTCCTACTTTAATGAAGAAGAAGTTGGTTCTGCTATGAAAAAGAGTGGAATTCCACGAGAAGAGATTTTTCTTACCACAAAGGTGTGGATTGAACATTATGGCTATGAGAATACTAAAAAGTCTGTACTGGAGTCTATGAAAAAACTGCAAACAGAGTATCTGGATCTTGTACTTCTTCATCAGCCATTCGGTGATGCCTATGGAGCATGGAGGGCATTAGAAGAGTTGTATGAAGAAGGGAAAATCAGAGCAATTGGTATTTCTAATTTCTATGTGGACAGAATGGTAGAGTTTGTGAA
>CAZUVY010000192.1:0-1921 GCA_964623905.1 uncultured Faecalimonas sp. | reverse complement strand
GTTAACAGAAAAGCAACGTCAATTAAAGTCAACGGCACGGATATATCCGAAATAACAAGAATAACCGCCGACAGATCGTTTATCGACGTTAAGACTGCGCTCGTTCCCGCAGACGCTAACCAATACACCGATATATCGTTCAGTATAACGGCAGGCGGCGAATACGCAACGCTTAGCGGCAACCGCATAACCTTTAACCAAGCGAATAAAGAAGTTACCGTAACGTTTACCTACGCAAACGGCGCAACCAAGGCTGTAACCTTTAGCACGAGCAGACTTACCGAAGTGGTGCGTTTTAATGATAGTGAAATAGTCGTACAGCGCGGCGAGCTGTTCACCTTCGGCGACGTAGACTTCGATTCGATTACCGACCTTGCATTGTCGGGCGGCGCTACCATAACGCAAGACGGCAATAACTACAAAGTAGAAACGAGCGGCAAATATACCTTGAGCGGCAAAAACAACGGCGCGGCGTTTGAAAAAACGCTTATCGTAACCGCTCCGTTTGCGGGCTTTAGCGGCGTTAAAGTAACCGACTCAAAGGACGGAGCTGTAACCGATACCTCTATCGAAGAGAATGCCAAGTATTCAACCGCTTCTAAGCAAGTTACCGTTTCATTTGCAGGCGTTGGCGATGCCGTAAACAGAGACGGCAACAAGCCGACCGTTACCTACGGATTAAATACCACGACGATTGCAACGATCGATCAAAACGGCAAACTCACCTTTAGCGGGTCCGGTACGGTTACCGTCGTAATAACGGTAAGCGGCACAAAACACGACGGCACGACTTACACCGAAGAGTTCACGTTCACGGTATATTCGTCCTTCGGCCATATCGACGACTTCACTCTTGAAAACGAAAACGCAACTATCGATATCACCATTGACGATACTTCGAGCTACGCTTTAACATACGGCGGCTACGAGCCTTCAAACGGCACGATAAGCGAAAAGCTTACGTTTGCAAGCAAGAACGAAGAAATCGCAACGGTAGACCAAAGCGGCTTAGTCAAATTCTTCGGAACGGGCACCGTAACCATAACCGTTTCTGCCGAAAAAGGCGACGGCACCACCCTTTCAAGGAAAATAACCTTTAAGGTAGACAAACGCGTTGACAAGATAATCGTCGTCAACTCTAAGACCGACGACAGACAGCGCAGTCAGGTAATAGTAAACCAAGGCACTTACAACCTTGCGACGTTGCTCTCGTCCACGGCAAGCGGCACACCGACCGCACCCAAGTCGTTAAAGCGTTCAAGCGCAAATACGAGCGGCGAAAGAGTCCTCGACCTTTCGAAGATCGCCCCCACCCTTACCGCTCTTACCTACTCGGTAAAAGACAACAAGGCGGGCTGCTCGGTAGACGAAAACGGCGTAGTAACCTTCACGGCAAGCGGCAAGTACGTAATAGTAATTACGGCAGTCGGCGGCACTTACATAGAGTTCCCGATAATCAAGGTTGATTCGAGCGTTGAAATTTACGAAGTCGATACGAGCAAAGAAATATCACCGATTAAATTCACGGCTGAAAAGCAATACGTAATCGACGCGGGCTTCGGTTCGACCGTTCCGACGGTAAATATTCCGTTCACGGACGTAATCGTTTCCGTCAACGCAGAACTCGGCGTATTCAAGGCCGAAAAGGGCGGCGTCGGCAGTCAGATCACCATAACGGCTGAAATAACCGCAACGGTCACCACCTTCGTAGAGCAAGCCGTAACCGATATCACCTTCACCAAAGCTATAGCTAATATATCGAACACGGCGGACGCAATGTTCGACTTAACGGCTTACGGCGCAGCGGTTGTACCCTCCACCGCAGGTCGCGTTGTAAACGGCGCATTCGTTCCCTACGAGGTAACTTACTCTTCGAGCAACGACGACGTAGCCTCGGTCGAAAACGGCTTACTTACCTTCC
>CAZUVY010000191.1:0-1929 GCA_964623905.1 uncultured Faecalimonas sp. | reverse complement strand
GGCAAGCACCTGATACCATACCGTCAGCATCTCCCATTTTAACCATCATAACACCGTAGTATAAGTAGTTTGTAAGAAGTAAGTTTCTAGCTTGATCTTCTGTCATACCTTTTTTCGATCTAAGTTCTACTAATTTTGCGATGTATTCTTCTGTTTTTTCGAATGTAGCTGGATCAACAATTGTTGCGCCTGAGATATCGAAACCTGCTCCGTTCTTTTCGATTTCTTCTTTGCTTCCTACGAGAATGATCTTAGCTGTACCTTCTTTTAAAACGTTAGCAGCTGCTTCATAAGTTCTTTTGTCTTCTGTTTCTGGAAGTACAATTGTTTTTAAATTTTGTTTTGCTTTTTCTTTAATTACATCAATAAATCCCATGACTTAATGACCACCTTTCGTTTATTTCTCATTACTTTATATTATAGCTCATCCATATTTTGTATACAAGAGCATTTTATGTCTCTTTTTTAATACATTTTGTTTTTTTACTGATATCAAAACCATATATATAGCGTTTAGATACCAAAAATATTTGTTGCGATTGTAAAGTATAAAAGAATGGTTCCTGTATCAACTAACGTTGTGATCAGCGGTGCCGCCATAAGAGCAGGATCCAGTCCCAGTTTCTTAGCAACCAGCGGTAAAATACATCCAATTACTTTTGCAAGTGTTACTGTACAGATAATTGTAATACCAAGTGCAACTGCAAGCATGATATTGCCGCTGTACATCAGCATGATTCGAATACCGTTTACCACTGCAAGCATTACTCCTACCACAAGCGCAACTCGAAGTTCTTTCATCAATACTTTAAAAATGTCACGGAATTCAATTTCATCTGTCGCCAGACCACGAATGATCAGTGTTGAACTCTGTGAACCACAGTTACCACCTGTTCCTGTAAGCATAGGAACGAAAGTATTTAAAATCGGCATTGCTGCGACTGCATAATCATAGCGTCCCAATGCGATCCCACTCAATGTGGCTGATAACATTAAGAACAAAAGCCATGGAAAACGGCTTTTTGCATGTTCCCAAACCGTTGTCTCAAAATAAGAATCCTCGTTTGGCTGGATACCTACCATCATGCTCATATCTTCGGTAGTCTCTTCTTCTAATACATCCATGGCATCATCAACTGTAACGATACCGACCATGCGCATATCATTGTCGACAACCGGAAGTGCAATCAGACCATATTTACTGATCAGACTTACTACTTCTTCCTGGTCATCATGTGTGTTTACATATAAAAGATTCGTCTCCATGATCTCCTCGATCGTACGATTATCTCCGGATGTAAGAAGATCCTTCAACGAAACAACACCAATCAGCTTTCGCTTCTCCAACACGTAGCACGTGTAGATTGTTTCTCTGTTCAGACCGACCTGTCGAATTTTTAAAATTGCATCCTCTACCGTCATCTCTTTCTGGAACGCAATATATTCGACGTTCATGATACTTCCGGCACTGTCCTCTGGATAATTCAGAAGTGTATTGATCTGCGCACGCGTCTCTTCATCTGTGATCTTCAAGACCCTGGCAACCACGTTTGCAGGAAGTTCTTCCAGAACGTCTACTGCGTCATCGAGATACATTTCATCCATAAATTCTTTAATCTCAGAATCCGTCAGCTTATTTAAAAGCACTTCGCGCATATCACCTGTCATCTCAGCAAATGTCTCTGCTGCCTCATCCTTCGCAAGTAAACGGAATACGAGTATCATCTGTTTATCGTCAAACTCTTCTAGCATTTCTGCTACATCGACGGGATGCATAGTCTCTAATTCATCTTTTAATTCTTTAAATCTACGTTCTTCAAGCATAGCCAAAACTTGTTCTTTATCCATGCTTTTTATCCCCCTTTCCGATGTTCAGCTATCAAGATTTTAGCCAGATTTTAACTAAAATATTTCTGAATCTTTTATCAG
>CAZUVY010000190.1:0-1955 GCA_964623905.1 uncultured Faecalimonas sp. | reverse complement strand
CATAATCAATCATTCCTAATATATTATTTTGAATATAGGTAAAGTCATAATGTAGAGCGTAATAGTTGGCATCTACCTTATTCCTTTTTTTAGGCATATAAACATCTACATTAAAAAACCGATGTTCGGGTAAAGAACAAAGTTCTATGATGTTTTTGACCTTTTCGGATATACACAAATGCTCTATCGGACTGAAAATAAAATCATTCAGCCTATTAAATTCCACATCATCATAAATCCTAATTTCAAGATTTAAGTCGGGAATTTGTTCAGGATATGCACCGTTTTCTTTAATATATTCTCTCAAAGAGAATTTTGGTTGCTTTTTCCAATAGTTCTTTGTAAACTCCGCAGAACTTGTGTCCTCTACTTCTAATACATAGTATCCTTTGTTCATAGACTTTCTGTTTTTGCTAATGGTTTGGAAAGGAACACCGTTTAGGGGTTAGCTTTCCTTGTTATCAATTCTATATTCTTCATATTCAAGAAACGCAGTATCAACATCTCTTTCTAATAGGTAGTAGAAACAATCTTGTATCATATCAACCCATTTTATGATTTGCTTTTGCTGCTCTTGTGTAACAAAATCAGCCCCGTCAATCCACCTCTTACCCAAATGTATAATGCTATACACATCACTTAATAGGGTTTGTTTGATTGTCGGCTTCATAAAATCATCCGCAAGAACTTTAAGACATTCCATTATCTCGATAAAATTACACTCATATAGTTTCCCTTGAAATGGACGAAGTGAACCAAGAAATCCATTTTCCCATTTCTCATTTTCTATATCATTGTTTCTACAAGAATGGAAACTTAATAAAGTATATGCTTCTTCCTTTGTCATTGCGTTTCTGTTCAATTATTGATAATGGTTTGGTGAGGAACAGCGTTAAGCTGTTGGCTCGACCTTGTTAGTTGCTTACTATATTTACTTAATGATTTCAATGTCTTGAATAGGTACATAACCTATATGGGCATTAAAAATGGAATTTATTCTACACCAGGTATTTACTATTTTACTTATAACAACAGGCATTCCAAAACTAACTGCTATGCCATCTTCCCCTTCGGTAATTTTTTCTCCATCAGGTAAAGAATAAATGTTGGGACTGCATAGTATGGCACTATCTCCAACTTGTGGCGTAAAATTCGTCCTTTTAGCATTCGGGGGGCTCTGTAATATTATATTATACTGAGCTTCCATACATTTCGTAGATAAGAATAGGTATGCTTCAAAACAGTCATTACATTCATTCTCTTCAGGAAAATGCTCTATATGAAAACCCGGAGCGTCAGCATACAACTTTCCGTGGGTTTCATAGCCTTTATTATATACTCCATATATCAATCGCCCATTAGAATCATAATATGCCATACTATGCAATGTACCCCCGTCAGCCCATCGCTTAAACACTTTCCTGATTTTGTTATCGCTATCGAAATACATAGTAAACAATATATTTGCATTCTTTATCTGACCATCATCTAAGATTTTGTATGAATGGATTTGATCAAATTCCATATATTCATTCTCTATTACTTTTCCTAAACTATCTAAAGGAACAAGGTATGCAATTCTCAAAGTCATTTTGTTTATTGCATCAATCTCTGTTTGAATAGTTTCCTTATAGTTTTGTGCAAAAATATAAGGTGAAAGCAAGAATAAAACATAAAGTATAATTACTCTTTTCATATTGCAACTAATTTATTTATAACCGCACCTTATGGTGTCGTTCCTACACTTCTATAACTGCACCTCACGAATTATCCAGTGTATCAAGAGGATTAGGGATTTTTGCTTTATGGGCACTTGACACATGAAGATAAATGGTTGTGGTCTTGATGTCGTTGTGTCCCAGCAATTCCTGTATCGTGTGCAGGTCTGTTCCCTGTTCCAGCAAGTGTGTGGCAAAGGAGTGGCGCAGCATGTGTACGTGTACACGGTGTTTGAT
>CAZUVY010000189.1:0-1970 GCA_964623905.1 uncultured Faecalimonas sp. | reverse complement strand
TCCCGTCTTTGACAGTTTGAGAAAAAGAAAATCGCTACAATCCCAGTAAGTATGCGGGGTGTAGCGATTTTTTGTTTCGTTTCGAAATGTAGTAATTTATTCTTTTCTTTTACTTTTTTTCTGAATTGTTTTCATTTGACTTTTAGTGATGAATTGATAGTCGGTGCGGAAACCACAGGCTTTATGCAGATCATCGGTAATCTTTAGACGTTTGTATAAAGGAACGAAGCCTTGCTCTTGGAGATTGGCGAAGTTCATTTCTTTTAGTGTGTTTAAAATGTCATCGCAAGTATACTTGTAATCCAACTTTTTTTCTAAGATTCTATAAATCAATAACGCAAGAAAACAGATAAGAAAATGAGCTTTAATTCTGTTTTCGTTCTGTAAATATACCGGTCTGGCAGAAAAATCTGTCTTCATAATGCGAAAGCATTCCTCAATCTGCCATCTTCCCTCACTGACTTTCAGGATATCATTCACATCATCATCTAATAAATCAGTGCAAACGGCATATAGGCCATCGTATTGTTCTTCATTTGCGATTTTATTTTCATCTAAGAAGCTATGGATTTTTGCAACTTCACCATTTTCTGTGGCAGCAACCGTACCGATAAATCTGGCTGGATCATTTGGATTCTTTCGTTGCTTCTTTGTGTTCCCTGATGCAATCATTTTTTCGGCACGATCCACTTGTACATCACGTATGGTTTTTTGATAACGAGCATATTTAGGTGAATACGTGATGATGAGTCTTTGATGGAGTTTTTTCGGAGTATATGGTTCGTCTTTGTAATATAAGCCTGTATCATCGTCTGGAAGTTTTGTGATATCTACAAGCTTGTCATCAGATACTCTGCGAAAACCAGTTTTGTCCAAAGCCCATGCTTTATCTTCGGCAGGAAGTTTTTTGATGGATTGAGTTACAATAAAAGCCCTTTCTCCTATATGATTATAGGTACGAATGCTTTCTGAACCAAGGCCGGCATCACTGCAGTAGATAAACTTCTGACATCCAAAGTCCTGAAGAACTTTTTGTTCAAGAGGTTTTAAGGATTTTTGCTCGTTCATGTTCCCTGGGAAAAGGGAGAAAGCGAGAGGGATTCCATCCCCATCCATAAACATTCCCATCTGAATGATTGGATTTGGACGATGTTCTTTACATTTGCCGTACTTTTTATCACCGTCTTCCTGTTCGATTTCAAAGTAATAATTCGTACAGTCATAGTAGAGGATCTTATCATTACGAGAACCAATGAAGTGACTGTTTTTATATACATCCGATTGAATGAAGACACATTCATTTCCAAGAACATCTAAAGCACGATATACATCGTGAAGTTCGTAAGTCGGTTTTTCTAAAAACTCTAATGCAGTTTTATAGGAAGAACGTTTACTTGCCGGTTCCAAAACCCTGGCATAGACAAGGTCAGAGAGAATGGCATTGATATCGTATTTAAATTTATGCTTATCTCTTAGTTTTCGGCAGGTTTTATTTAATTGCAGGCCATAGTAGATGGACTGCAGAAAAAGATAGCCGCCTCGATAAAAACTCTGTTTATCATAATCCAACTGTCTGTCTGCATGAAAAGTAATCTGTACAGCTTTAGCTTCTCGCTCTTTTTTATATTTTTGAGTTTCGATTCTGGCTTCTTCTTTGGCCCAATGCATAACATCTTCTCTTGTAGGACCGTGTTCTTTTAATAATTCATTTAATGTGCCAAGCTTGCGAACAACAACGGAAGAACTTTTTCCGTTACTGTTTTTGAAACTTTTAGTAATGTAAAAGGATTCTGATTTTTTTGATTTGGTCGTAGTTACTCTCATGATTTCTCCGTTTTTCTTTTAGTATACCATATCTCCTGAAGAATTACCACTAATTACTACTAAATAAAACTAAAAATTTGACACAAAAAAGCAGGTTTCATGCGACCTGCAAGTGTTTTTTCTAATATTCAACTGTCAAACTCCCG
>CAZUVY010000188.1:0-1976 GCA_964623905.1 uncultured Faecalimonas sp. | reverse complement strand
TCCCATCTTTGACAGTTGGAGATAAGAAAACCAGCCAAAAACCCAGTGTTTTCAATGGGCTTGGCTGTTTTTTTGTCCGTAGCGATATGTGCTATTTTTTATGAGTTGTGCTAGTTTTGGTATTTTTTATAATATTTCGCATTGACGATTTTGTTATGAATTCGTAGTCAGTACGAAATTCGAAAGTATCATGCAGCAAATCAGTTAATTCGGTTCGTTTGTAAGAAGGTACATAACCACTGTTGCCAGATAGTAGTGTTACCTGCATCTGACGTAGTGTGGATAAGATTTCTTCACAAGTGTACTTATTATTAAGCTTTTTTTCCAGCAAACGATAAACCAAAAGACTTATGTAACATGTCAGAAAATGAGCTTTGATTCTATCATCACGTCTGACATAAACAGGTCTTGCTTCAAGGTCTGTTTTCATAATTCTGAAATTTTCTTCGATTTCCCAACGCTGTTTATTAATTCTTAGTATTTCTTCTACATTATCTTCGAGATTGGTTATTACAGCATAGAATCCATCGTACTTGGCTTCTTCATCAATCTTATCCTGATCTAATTCATAAGATATTTTGTCAGCAATTTCGCCATCATTTGTATATTTGGTTTCTTTGACAAATCTGGCAGGATCATTTTGATTTTTCCCTTTTCTTTTTTTGACTTTTCCATCTATCAGTTTTCTTGTTCGCTCTAACTGTTTGTTTCGAATTTTTTGTTGATAAGCCTTGTATTTAGGAGCGTAAGTAACAATGATGGTTTCGTCCATATCTCCTGTAACTAGAGGGATTTCCTTATAGTATATGGAATTATAAACAGCCTCGTCTGTTTCATCTAAAGTACTGATATCAATAAAGTTGTCAGAACCAATCCTTCTAAACTGCTTAGGTGATAATGCGATGTTTTTATCTTCGTTTTTCATTTTTTTGATGGAATGAGTAATAACATAGGCTCTGTTGCCAAAACTGTTGAAGCGGCGGTTATTTAAACTTCCAAGTCCGGCATCTGAGCAGAAGATAAATTCACTACAGTTGAAATCACGGATAATCGTTGTTTCGAGTGGCTTTAAGGTGGTCTGTTCATTTTGATTACCAGGAAAAATATCAAAAGCAAGAGGGATTCCATCAGCATCCATAAACAATCCCATGGTAACTATAGGGTTTGGCCTGTTTTCTTTGCTTTTACCATAGCATTTATCACCATCTTCTTCCTCGATTTCGAAGTAATAATTAGAACAGTCATAATATAGAATCTTTGTGTTTCTGGAATGTACAAAGTTCGAATTACGATAGAGTTCCTCCTGAATAAAGAAAGATTCTTCTGCCATAACAGAAAGAGAACGATAAACATCCTGAAGGGAGTATTTTGGTGGTTCCAACAATGTTTTGCAGAAAGAATAACTGCTTAGTTTACTAGCCGGGGAAAGAATACGTGAATAAATCAGGTCAGTTAAAATAGCATTAATATCATACCTGAATTTATGACGTTCCTTGATTTTTCTGCAAATGTTATCAAAACGCAGCTCGGTGCAAAGCTGCTGTAAAAAAAGATATCCAACATTGAAACATCTTTCTTCATCTTTTTTGATAAGGGCGTTTTGAGAGAGTTTAATTGGAACAGGAATACATTTGTTATTATATGCTTCTGTTTCTTTTCTGGCTTCTTCTTTTGCCCAAGCCATCAATTTTTCATTGTCATTATCAAACTGCTCTAGAAGAGCATTATATTTACCAAGCTTTTTATAGATGCGAGAAGAAGTTTTTCCATTCTCTTTGCGGTAAGACTGATAAATATATACATCTTTATTATTGGCACTGCCAGTTATATTTACGTACATAGAAAAAATCCTTTTTCTTTTAGTATACCACAACAAGCACAAATAAGCACGTATAAATTTGAAAAATTTGACAAAAAAATACAGGTAAATCAATACCTGCGACCACTTTTCCTAATATTCAACTGTCAAACTCCCG
>CAZUVY010000187.1:0-2051 GCA_964623905.1 uncultured Faecalimonas sp. | reverse complement strand
CGTAATATCTGCTTCCCAGATAATACAATCCCGTCTCAGCATCATAGTAATATCCCCGGTATCTTAGTGGATTCACATTCCCTATAAATGTCTCTTCTGTATTCTCTTTTCCATCTGCATCATAGACACTGCATACTCCCCATGCATCATAGGTATAACTGCACACAAGTTCTGCATTCTGATCCAGTATCCCGATCACATCTCCCTGCAGATTTCTCCTGTAATAATACGGCTTCCCGTTCAAAGTAAAGCCTGTTACCTGACCATCTGCTGTATATACAAAGCAGATCCTGTCTGTTCCATCATACGTACTGACCAGCAGACCTCCACTGTAATCGTACTCTGTACTCCTGCTTCCGGATGTCTTTTGGATTCTCAGACCTTCCGCATCATACCGGTAAGTAAGATTTTCTCCATTTCCACTTACTCCCGACAGCTTCCTTCCCTTTTCCCAGGTAAAAGTGTATCCTCTGTATGTCAGCGGATTCCCGATCTCATCATAGGTCACTGTATTTCCGTCATAAGATACCAGCTTATCCTTCCAGGTAGCATCATAACCATAGATTTTCTCATCCAGCACACTTCCAAGCGTTCCCGTTGTATAAGCATATTCCTTTTCACTCAGAATATTTCCGCCCTCATCATATGCATACGTATACGTCTTTCCTGTTTTCGCATCATCATGACGTATCAACTGGTTCAAACCGTCATAACTATAGGTATCCGTCAGTTTCCCGTCTGCCTTGATCGTTGTGATATTTCCATTTGCATCATATGTATAGGAAAGGACGGATTCATCTGTGCTTCCTTTTCCATATGTAAGGCTTGAAACAAGTCCGGTCTGGTTCGAACCGGAACTTACATATGCGTAAGAAGAAGAAACCTCTTTTCCGCTCCGCAGTACAAGTTTTGTCTCGGTTGTCCTGTTCAGACCGTCATGCTGGTAACTGACCTCTGCTTTGAGCAGTGGCAGCTCTGCCCCTTCCATCAGTCCATCCGTCTTATAAGTAAATGCCGCATCGGTGAGAAGAACTCCGTTCTTTTCCGTTTTCCAGCTTTTCAGGTTGTTTCTCTCATCATATGCAAACTCTGCATTCAGACCATTACTTGTATGGATGGCAGAAAGACGTTTCGCAAAATCATATTCATAGGCAGTGCAAAGAGCATTCTCATAATCTTCTACCTGCGCGACCTGTCCCTCTTTATTATAGAAATATTCATAGGTTTTGACACCATCATAACTTTCTGTTTTCACCCTGTCAAGACTGTCATAGGTATAGGAAACCCTGTCTCCATTTCCATAAGTCGAAGCATTTACCGTTCCATTTGCATTATACGAATGCGTGATCAGGTTCTTTCCTCCCAGACTGACAGATACCAGACGTCCCTGCAGATCGTAGGCAAATCCATAGGAAAAACCATTATGACTGATAGATGAGAGCCTGTCATTTTTATACTCATAAGCAGCATCTGCTGTCGTATCTGCATCGGCTTTCCCGCTCACAGAAAGCAGGAGATCCGTAGCCGCATCATACGTATAAGAAGTCTGATTTCCTTCCGCATCCGTTACAGAACGCAGCACACCTTTTACCGTATCATAATCATAAGTCGTAGTCCCGCCTCTTGCATCCTTTACTGCAATCAGATAATCATAATCAGATGTATAAACAAACTCATTCTGGGACTGGAGTGTTCCGTCTGCATTTTTCACAGTTACCTTAGTCGTATTTCCATAGGTACTCGTTGTACCTGACTGTGCCGTATAATCATACTTCGTCACCACTCCGCCCTTTGTTGTTTCCGTAAGAATGTTGTGCTTGCTGTCATATGTATAACTGCAGCTTTCTTTTTCTTCACCATCAAATTTCTGACTGATCTTCGTAATATCCGGTCCATCGTAAGTATAGGAGATACTCTGTCCGCTTCCATCTGAAACAGCCGTCAGTTTCCCACTCGAATCATACTGATAGCTGGAACCGTACAGGTCCAGATAAAGGCAGGCATCATCAAAAACAACCTGATTGATATCATTGTAGTAGGTCAGATAATAA
>CAZUVY010000186.1:0-2215 GCA_964623905.1 uncultured Faecalimonas sp. | reverse complement strand
ATATCAAAAAACGCCACAAGAAATTGCGGCGTATATGTACGAAATCAATTTAGAATTTTAAGATTTGGCAATTGAATAATATACACAGTGATGCGTTTTTCCGCGATATTTGATATCCTCTTCTTCTGCGGATAAGCGCATCCCACATTTTTCCATAACACGTCTGCTTGCTGTGTTTTCTTCAAACGCACCTGTCACAACTTCATTGTATCCGATTTCAAATGCTTTCTTGATAATCGCCTGAAATGCTTCTGTAGCGTATCCCTGATTTTGAAATTGTGGATGGATCACATAACCGATCTCTATCTTTTTATCTTCAATCACTACGGTATTCATAAATCCAATCAGTGTGTTTTGCTGATATATTCCGCAATCAATCGTATTTGCATTTTGCGTGATCACCTGCATCCTTTTAAAAAGCTTTGCTGCATTTTCCTTGGATGGAAAGTCAGGAAGCATGTAGGTCTGTTTAATCTGCTCATTTGTAAACATATCAATCATAGAATCCTGATCTGAATCATCTAGTGGTTTTAAAATCAGTCTGTTTGTCTTTATCATTTTATACTACTCCTTTAATAACCCAAAATGTCTTTCCAATATTTCTAAAATTACTCTGTATTTCTATTTTCATTTTCTCTCCATCACAATTTTGCTACTTCTAAAACACTTAGTTTTTTCTCTTCAACTCTAAACCGCACATCAAATCCAGCAAATGGCACTCCATAAATCCGATCAGGGTCGTTATGATATGCCGGTCTTGGATCCTGCTTTAACACTTCTACAATTGCCTTTGTTTTTCTTTTGGAAATTTTTCCAACAACCCTTTGGGAAACTCTACTTCCAATTCATAGTCTTTCACATCGTCTGCAAATCCACCTTTCGCCTCCGGATGCGAATCCACATATGCCAAATACGGTTTAATATCATATATCGGCGTACCGTCACGCAGATCGATCCCTGATACATAAAGAACCGGACCAAGTTCTGTAATCTCCACTTTATCTAATCTCACAGAGGATAGTCCGATGTGATTGGGACGAAATGGTGATCTCGTGGCAAAAACGCCTACTCGTTTATTTCCTTTGAGCCTTGGCGGTCTGACCATTGCTGACCATGTCTCCCTTTCCGTTCCTTGAAATTCCCACAAAAGCCAGATATAATCATACTCTTCCAGACCTCTCACTGCATCTACATTTCTATATTCTGATTCAAATACGATTTTCCCCTTCAACTCTTCTACCAGACCGCTTTGCCTTGGTATCCCGAATTTTTCAGGAAAATCCGTGTATATATGCCCTATAATTTTCACTCTATCACCTTTTTCTATCGAAGCTCGACTTTCCATTCCTCTCCATCAAGAACATATAAAAACTCTGTCAGGCTTTCCTCATCAAACACAGCCAACAATTCTTTGAAATCTTCAACTGTTTCTATCTTGGACAATTCATTTCTATCTATCCAGACCATTTCGCCTTCTTCAGAAGAAACCAGTTCGCCCTGAAATTTGTCTGTTTGAAACAAAAATACAATATAACGTCCTTCTTCAATCGGAAACTGTTTTATACCACATAACTTTGGATCATGAATGGTCAATCCTGTTTCTTCTTTCATTTCTCTAATAACAGCTTCGACAATTGATTCTCCTTTTTCTACATGACCGCCTGGAAGGGTATATCCTTTCCAGTCTTGTTTTATACGATTCTGCAGAAGAATCTTATCTTTATTATATATTAAACATAATACCGTCAATTCCACATTTTCTGTTCTGCTCATAATCTTCCTCAATTCTATCACTCAATCTTTTGTACCTGCATACTATTTTAATTTACACAGCTTTCGTTTTCAAGTGTAGCGACATTATAAACGTTATTTCCATCTGCAACCTCAGGTTGACAAAGTTCCATTCTAAAATGATAGAACGCAACCTAAGTTTTTGCTAATATATACTTAACAAATGAAAGAGGTGAGACAATGAAATTTAATGAACAACTTACTTTACTCAGAAAAGAACGAAACATTTCACAAGAAGCCCTTGGTGAAAAACTAGGTGTTTCCCGACAGGCAATTTCCAAATGGGAAAACGGTGCAACACAACCTGAAATGAGTAATATTGAAAAGCTATGTGAACTTTTTGACGTCAGTCCCAATACTCTATTTGGTTATGAAGAAAAACCAAAATCTGTAGTTCTATCTCCTACAGAATCCTCTTCTAATG
>CAZUVY010000185.1:0-2218 GCA_964623905.1 uncultured Faecalimonas sp. | reverse complement strand
TCTGGTTCAGATTCTTTATCAAGGTTGATAACTTTAGCGTAGCATCCACCTTCGAAGTTGAATACACCTTCATCATCCCAGCCGTGTTCGTCATCACCGATAAGAAGACGTTTTGGATCTGTAGATAGTGTTGTTTTACCTGTTCCTGAAAGACCGAAGAAAATAGCTGTATTTTCACCGTTCATATCTGTGTTTGCTGAGCAGTGCATTGAAGCAATACCTTTTAATGGGAGGAAGTAGTTCATCATTGAGAATAAACCTTTCTTCATTTCTCCGCCGTACCATGTGTTGATGATAACTTGTTCTTTGCTTGTGATGTTGAATGCTACTGCTGTTTCTGAGTTAAGACCTAATTCTTTGTAGTTTTCAACTTTTGCTTTTGAAGCGTTGTAAACAACGAAATCTGGTTCGAAGTTTGCAAGTTCTTCTTCTGATGGTTGGATGAACATGTTCTTAACAAAGTGTGCTTGCCAAGCTACTTCTACGATGAAACGGATAGCCATTCTTGTGTCTGCGTTAGCACCACAGAATGCATCTACAACGAATAATCTTTTGTTTGAAAGTTCTTTTTTAGCAAGTTCTTTTAATTCAGCCCATACTTCTTCTGAAATTGGGTGGTTATCGTTTTTATATTCGTCTGTTGTCCACCATACTGTATCTTTAGAATTTTCGTCCATAACGATGTATTTATCTTTAGGAGAACGTCCTGTATAGATACCTGTCATAACGTTAACAGCGCCAAGTTCACTTTCCTGACCTACTTCAAAACCTTCTAATCCAGCTTTTGTTTCTTCTTCGAATAATACTTCATAAGAAGGATTGTATACGATTTCAGTTGTGCCAGTAATACCATACTTTTCTAAATTGATTTGTGACATCTTTATCAACCTCTTTCTTTCTAAATTTATAAATTAACAAATTGCAATAATTCCTTTTGCAATTTATCGCCCCTAATTATACAGGAACAAATTTCCTTCGTCAATATTTTCACAAAAAAAACATTTATAGGAAATTGCAATTTATACTCCTAAAATTGCTTTCACTGTCTCTTCCATCTTATCCGCATCGCATTCTCTTGTGTGAAGAATTTCTGCATTTCTGATTTCTTCAATTGCATTTGGAATAGACACGCAAGATACTTTTTCCAATTCGCCGATTAAATCAAATTCTTCCAGTGCATCGTATTTTTCATCGATTGCTGTCATTACACTTCTTGCAAATTTGTATGGACTTGCTGTTGATGCGATCACAGTCTTCTTTGTATCATTGCTTGCTTTTTGATATTCTTTGCAAACCTTTGCAGCTACTGCTGTATGTGTATCGATCACATATCCTGTTGCTGCGTAGATTTCGCTGATCGTATTACGAACTTCTTCTTCTGTTGCATATCCTGCAGCAAAATCTGCAAGATTTGCTTTCATATCGTCTGTAAGCGAATAAACACCTTCTGACTTTAATGCTTTCATAAGTTCGCTGTTCTTTTCTGCATCGCAGCCTGCGATCATGTAAACCAGACGTTCCAGGTTGCTTGAGATCAAAATATCCATAGATGGAGAATTTGTTAAGATAAATTCTCTGTTCTTGTCATACACACCTGTCTGGAAGAAATCGAATAATACTTTGTTTTCATTGGATGCACAAATAAGTTTGTCGATTGGAACTCCCATATGTTTTGCAAAATATGCTGCAAGAATATTTCCGAAGTTTCCTGTTGGAACTACTACATTGATTGCTTCGCCTTCCGCGATTTCTTCATTCTGTAATAATTTTGTATATGCATATACATAATAAACGATCTGTGGTACAAGGCGTCCGATGTTGATTGAGTTCGCTGAAGAGAATTGGAATCCAGC
Source organism: uncultured Faecalimonas sp. (assembly GCA_964623905.1). Lineage (GTDB taxonomy): Bacteria > Bacillota > Clostridia > Lachnospirales > Lachnospiraceae > Faecalimonas. Next base: position 365 of record CAZUVY010000185.1, on the reverse strand, counting down.
CGCATCCAGTTCTTTCGCAAGCTCTTTGTTTTCAAAAATCGCTTTCACTCCGCTTTGTGCACAGTCAAAGTTGCCGTGAATTGCAACTACAGATGTATTGGCACCTTTTTGTGTCACCATCTGAAGTTCCTGTACTTTACTTACACCGTTCTTTGGATAGAATACAATGATTCTTGTACCTTCTACATCAGCAAAACCAGCTAGAGCAGCTTTTCCTGTATCTCCAGAAGTTGCTGTTAAGATTACAATCTCATTTTTTACATTATTTTTCTTTGCAGAAGTAGTAAGTAAATGTGGCAGAATTGATAATGCCATATCTTTAAATGCAATTGTTGCACCATGGAATAATTCTAAATAATATGTAT
>CAZUVY010000184.1:0-2316 GCA_964623905.1 uncultured Faecalimonas sp. | reverse complement strand
ACTTTCATTACTATTTGTGCCGCCAGCCAAAGGCGGCGGAATGGAGATTATTATGTAAAATATGACATTTGGAAAGAAGGCGGAGAGAGCGATTGGCATAGAATCAGTGTGTTTATCGCTTATTTGCCAGAGAGGGAACCAGCAGAATAATTTGAATCGATTACATTTGAAAATGATAAAATGGGCAGAAACAACAGATGATGATTGAAAAATGCTTGCCATTATTCTAAGGTTTCAATAGAATATAAGCGGACAAGAAGTGTAGAGTATTCAAGCAGCTGCTTAATGCTTATAGTAGGAGTAGTTTGATATGGATAAATTTTCAGAAAAGAGTCTTATCTCATTAGGTGCATACTATGTTTATGGATTGATTGATCCACGGAACAAGCAGATTTTTTATATTGGAAAAGGAACTGGCAACAGAGTTTTTGAACATGAAAGAGAAAGCCTGGCAAGTCCTGAGAGTGATAGATTGAAGTTAAAAACGATTTCAGATATCAAAGCAGAGGGCCTTGATGTAGAAAAGATTATCATTAATTCCAATCTGTCCGAGCCGGAAGCTTTTGCTGCAGAAGCGGCTCTTATCAACGCATTTAATTATATAAATGATTGTGGTTTGACTAATATAGTTGCTGGTCATCATTCTTCTGAGGCATTATCGGTTGAAGAGTATGAGAAGCAATTTGGTGCAGAAGAACTATTGAAAGAGGATATTAAACACAAAATTCTTGTAATTAAGATTAATAAACTTTACCAACGTGGGATGGATCCGGATACATTATATGATGCGGTGCGCGGCGTATGGAGAGCGTCCATGAATCGCGTAAAGCAAGTAGATTATGTGTTTGGTGTATACAATTCTCTTATTGTAGCTGTTTACAAACCAACGCAATGGTTTGTCTGTAAAGATGCAAAAGATAGACTTCCGAGACAGGATATTGTGTTGACTACTAAGACAGAAGACAGGCTATTTTTTGTGGATGAAAAATATGAGAAACACGAACCAATGGATGAGGCAGAAAAATTCTATCTGTATAAATCGATTGCAAGTTTGAAGCTCAATCAAAGTGCACAGAATCCTATTACATATTTGAATATGTAGTTCTTTTGTACCACATATTTTTGAAAAATAGTTGAAGTTTTCAGCAGTATGTGGTAGTATAACTGTAGACCGTAGGAAGGCATGGGTAATGCCCGAATCCAAATATTCCATTGGCGGGATTAAGAATGGTATATCCATTCTTTTTTTTTACTATGAAAGAAGGTGTTGCGAATGCCAAATACTGAATTACCTATGAACCTGGAAGATCAGGTTGTGTTGATGAAAAAATATGTGAATTTCCGCCAGAGAAAGAAGATGAGAGATTTTCTGGGATATTCTGGATATTTTAGGGCGAGTCGTTATGGGAAATATCTCTTAACACAAGTCAATGTGTTTGGAAGCAAAGCAGATTCAAAAGTGTTTTTCGAACTATATGAGTTTGATTTGAAGCTGAGATTGCTCCTGTTCAAATATTGTAAAAAAGCAGAGGTATATTTCAAAAGTGCAGTTGCCAATGCTGTTTCACTTAAAACCGGTGATGCCGGATTTTATTTGGATAGACAGTATTACACGCCTTCAAAAAGTGAAAAAGATAAAAAGACTAGAAATAGAAATGTATCCTTCTTCAATACGAAGTTTTTTGTTAATTTAACAAGTGAAGAAGAAAAACTACGAAGAGATGTGGTAAAACATCCGGAACTAAAGGAATATCGCAAGGGCGGAGCGCGTCAGAATAATGTATTGCCTATCTGGGCGGCCTTTTCATATTTTGAAATGGAAACAATTGTAATGTTGTATTCTTATCTGCGTGGTGATTTGCGAAAGGAAGTTTTAGATTATACATATCCGGGTAAAAATTATAAAAAAGAAGTAACAAAGCAGATGGATACCTGGTTGGATGCAGTCAGAAACCTTAGAAACTATTGCGCGCATCATTCTATGGTAGTAGGTATGACTTCTTCGGTAGTTATACCAGATAATAGGGATAGTGCCGATGTTCTTCCGGATAATACTAATCTATATTCAAGATTATATGCGTTGAAAAAGATTTTACCTAAAAAAGATGCAGATATGCTGGCAAAGGAATTAGATAAACTTGTGTCAAAGACGAAATTGGATGTTTATAAGATGAACATTTTACCAGCAGACTGGAAAGATTTATATGATAGAACATTATCTCTGTAGGGATAATTGGATAGTTAATGAATATAATAAAGATGACCGTAGGAAGGCATGGGTAATGCCTGAATCCAAATATTCCATTGGCGGGTAGG
>CAZUVY010000183.1:0-2321 GCA_964623905.1 uncultured Faecalimonas sp. | reverse complement strand
ATTTTTATAAATAATGCCTATTTCACTCTTATTCAAATAAACATTTTCAATCACTTCACTTGTCTTCGTTTCATGAACTGCAAACTCGTACTCGTCCATCCCAAAAGCTTTTGCCATCTGGATAAATGCCTCCACTGCAAAAGTATAATGCTGCATAGATACACTAAATTTCTTTTTTCTTGTCGCATTTTCCACATAGCGTTCTTCAATCAGGCGGTAATGATCCAGCATCTGTCTGGCATATCCTAAAAACTCTTCCCCTTTCGGAGTTATCGCTATTCCTCTATTAGAACGAACAAAAATCTCTGTATGAATCTCATTTTCCAAATCTTTAATTGTATTCGAAAGACTTGGCTGAGTAATAAATAGCTCAGCAGCGGCTTTATTCATAGATTTGTGTTCTGCTATCGCTACCGCATATCGCAATTGTTGTAATGTCATGTAGTATCAACCTCCAGTTCTTTTGCAATTGCTATGATAGCACTCGAAAAAAAATCTACAACAGAATTTTTATCGCTCAAAAAGAACATAACAAGTTTTTCATATCTTTAGGTTATTTCTTATCCGTGTTTTTCATTTACCATATCTTCATAGCTTACCAATATAACATTCCCAATCTCTTCTGCCTTTTCCACACATCCTATTGTGAATCCATTTTTAGCAAACAGATAGTAATGCATATTTGTATAATGGAACAACTTGCTTTTTTCTACTAAACCTGTCAATACACCTAAGTCAACCTTTTCATTCGTCCACTTGCATTCTCCGAAAAGAGCAGTGTTTTTATCAGCAGTTCCCATAATATCGATTTCGACTTGTTGTCTAGTCTTTGGATTTGTTCCCCACCATCTTCCGATATCGGTAAAATCAATTGTACATTTACCAGTTAACAGGAGTGACCACAGATATTGTTTGCAGATATCTTCGAACACACCACCCATATAATCGGATAAGTGTGGTTTGATTCTGTTGTAGGCAAGGTCTGTTGCACCACGAGAGATAATGGATGTATTTTCTGGTACGAAGCGATACCAGAAACGGAACATATTATCTTCGATGGAATAAATAGTTTTACGTGTAGAATCTTCACCGAAAGGTGTCTCTTTTTTTACAATTCCAAGAGAAATTAAGTTTTTAATATAAGTTGCACATACGCTAGTGTCTTCGCCAACTTTTGTTGATATTTCTGACATTTTGGAATATCCGTTGGCGATAGCAGCAATGATAGCATTATAAATAGCCGGTTCACGTACCTCTTGTTTTAATAAATTTTGAGGCTCTTCATAAATGAAAGAAACAGGATTGAGGTACGTGTTTTTAATATTATCTTCGATGGATAACTTATCATTTAACTGTAACAAATATTGAGGTGTTCCACCCACAATACCATAAGCCAATGCTTTATCTTCATCTGATAAGTGGTTGAAATATTGGCATGCTTCCTGGAACTCAAATGGTTGTACTTTGAACTGAGCAGTTCTGCGACCATAGAGTGGTGCTTTGTATGCAAGCACTTGATCTTCCATATAAGACATAGAAGAACCACAAAGAATAAGAAATAACTTTGAAGTGTCTTTGTACTTATCAATCAATAATTGTAATGTGGAAGCAAGGCTTTTTGAAGCACGAGCCACATACGGATATTCGTCGATTACCAATACGATTCTTTCATCTTCGGCAAGTTCAAATACATATTCCAATGCCGTTTGGAAAGAATCAAAAGAAGTGTTTGCAGGCTTCTTTGTAACATATTCTAAAATGCATTTACTAAAGTTCTCTAAGTTTTGCTTTTCATTTGTTTCAACTCCGGTAAAACAAATAGAAGGTTTTTCTTTTGTGAATTCGTTAATGATGGCGGTTTTGCCAACACGTCTGCGTCCGTATATTACTGCGAATTCAAATTTATCTGAAGCATATAGTCTGTTTAAATTTCCGAGTTCTTTTTCTCTACCTATAAACATATTAAGATCTCCAATTTACTTGTTTACGATTTACTTAATTATAATTTACTAAAATGTCAGAGTCAATACATAAAATATATCTTTGTAAAGTGCATTTTAAAAATTGATGTCCTATCTCAAAAACATCTTCAATAACTTCCCATATATTCCTCGATTATATGGCTGATATCTCATCGGCAGATCCATCCATGTCTTTTTATCCACGATGCTCTTTGTATGAGAAAACGCAGCAAATCCATCTTTTCCATGGTAGCCTCCCATACCACTTTCGCCTACACCGCCAAATGCCATCTCGCTTGTTGCAAGGGGGCTGTAAAAAAACGCCCTTAAAGAGTTAGCCACCGAGCGCATTGCGCTCGG
>CAZUVY010000182.1:0-2390 GCA_964623905.1 uncultured Faecalimonas sp. | reverse complement strand
ACATATCTTTGTGGACACAGCAATGAAGAATATAATAAAGAAAAATTAATTTCACACATAAAGAATATCGAAAATTTGAAAATAGATAGTAGAACAAAACAAGATACGATTGGATTTGAGACATATAGCAGTGAATATGAAGATGTTAGAGGAAAATCTCAGATTGTATTTACAATAGATAAAGTGAAAAACATATTGTGAGCATGAAAAGATAGGGTACTTTCATCCAATTCAAACATATTATATTGGAGAATTGGTTGCAAAGGTATCTACGCCTATGGAAAAAGAACATGTTTTTGTGTGGCCTGAATATGAAGAAATAAAAGGACAAATGTTTGTTGAAATGCAAAATTGGGCATTAGAACAATTATAGATAAATTCTAATTTGAAGTATTGAAGAATGGGCAAAATAATGAAGCAACTTATAGTTATAGTAGGACCAAATGGTGTAGGGAAAAGCACTACTGCGATGAAAATTAAAGAACAATACCCGAGGAGTGCTTTTGTAGATTCTGATTGGTGTAGAGTAATGAATCCTTTTACATTAACAGATATTACAAAGAAAACCGTAATGGAGAATATATATTGTTTATTGCATAATTATTTACTTTGTGAAGAAATAAGTACAGTTGTTTTCACATATAGTTGGCACGGTGGAAGAAAAGAAATCTATGATAGAGTAATTAAAAAACTTCAAAATGAAGGAATTGAGTTTCAAGAGATTATTGTTATTCTTAAATGTTCCGAGTCCGAAAATAGAAAGCGTGCATTAGTTGGTAATAGAGATGAAGAACGGATAGAAAGAGGAATAAAAAACACATTTTCATTTTATGATGAATTTGAATATCCTTGTATTGATACAACAAGTATGACTGTTTTAGAAGTTGCTGAACAAGTATGGAAAGTGGCAAATTCATGTTTGTAAAGAACAGAAAATCAGTAAGCCCAAATAAATGTGCAAATAAGGTAAAATATCGGCAGATTTCGAACAAAACTTAAATAAAATAGTTTAGGGCAAAGCGACAACTTGCCGAATTTGTATGAGAAAAAGGAAATAGATAAAATGAGCGTAATAAGAAACGATATACCGATTTTAGAATATGACACAAACAGTAAGGCTATTATTATGCCAGGACATAGTACAAATTTTTGCTTTCCGGAGAGAGCAGTAATGTTGTTTATGGAAAAAGAAATTGACGAATATGCTATGGCAAATGAATGCGAGATTATTGGGCAGTTTATTAGCATTACAAAAGTATTTCCCGTGTATAAAACGGTACATAATGGTATCGAGTTGGCAATTTGTCAAGCCCCTTTAGGCGGAGCTGCTTCTACACAAATTATGGAACAGCTGATTGCGGGTGGCGTTAAAAAGGTTATTGCCACCGGCTGTTGCGGTGCTTTAGTTGCAGATAACGAAGGAGATTTTTATATCCCAACCTCAGCACTACGGCAAGAAGGTACATCTTATCATTATTTGCCACCTTCACGAGAAATCAAACTTAACCAATCTGCCATAAATGCGATTGAGAAAATCTTGATTGATCACAAATACAACTATCAAAAATGTAAAACATGGACGACAGACGGTTTTTATCGTGAAACAAAAGAAATGGTGGAATATCGTAAAGAGGAAGGGTGTTCTGTTGTAGAAATGGAGTGTGCCTCTTTAGCTGCTTGCGCAGAATTCCGAAATATAGTTTTCGGTCAGTTATTGTTTACAGCTGATTCACTTGCAAATATAGAATCACACGATACAAGGAATTGGGGTAATAATACTTTTGCGTTAGCTATGGATTTGGCAATGGACGCTGTGACGGAGGTGTAGTAATGCGAACAGAAAAAGAAATGTATGATTTAATATTAAGTATTGCGCAGGATGACGAAAGAATTAGAGCGGTATATCTTAATGGATCCAGAACAAATCCAAATGTACCGAAAGATATTTTTCAAGACTATGATGTTGTTTATGTAGTAACTGAAACGCTCCCTTTTATTGCGGAAAAGGATTGGATTAAGCAATTTGGAGAAATTTTGTATATGCAATATCCTGATGAACATCCTGATTATCCGAGTGATAAAGAAAATTTTTATGGTTGGTTAATGCAGTTTACAGATGGAAATCGTATTGATTTGCATGTTGAAACAATAAGCCATGCGCAGGAGAATATTGTGAATGATAGCTTGTGTAAAGTTCTCTTGGACAAAGACAAATGTTTGCCGGAAATTTTACCTTCATCTGATAAAAATTATTGGATACATAAACCTACTTTTGAACAGTATCAGTGCACTTGCAGTGAGTTTTGGTGGTGCTTAAATAATGTGGCAAAAGGTCTGTGGCGTGAAGAAATCCCTTATGTACAAGATATGTTGAATTTTGTTGTGAGAAA
>CAZUVY010000181.1:0-2413 GCA_964623905.1 uncultured Faecalimonas sp. | reverse complement strand
CAAATGGTCCTTTTTTAAGTGAGCGAGCCATAGGTTCTAACCTCCTTGTAAACTATTATTTAATACCTTTACCGTCTCTTCTTCTTACGATTAACTTGTTAGACTGTTTGTTTTTCTTACGTGTCTTTAAGCCAAGTGCTGGTTTGCCCCAAGGTGTTGATGGACCTGGACGACCAATACCTGTCTTACCTTCACCACCACCATGTGGGTGATCGTTAGGGTTCATTACAGAACCACGAACTGTTGGTCTGATACCCATGTGACGTTTACGTCCGGCTTTACCGATATTAATTAAGTTGTGATCTCCATTACCTACTACACCAACTGATGCTCTACAGATAATTGGAACCATTCTCATTTCACCTGAAGGTAATCTTAATGTTGCATATTTTCCTTCTTTAGCCATTAATTGAGCGCTGTTACCAGCTGAACGAACTAATTGACCGCCACGTCCTGGATATAACTCGATGTTGTGAATTTGTGTACCTACTGGGATTTCTGAAAGTGGTAAGCAGTTACCTACTCTTACTTCAGCTTCTGGTCCGTTCATTACTTTCATACCATCTGTTAAACCTTGTGGTGCAAGGATGTATGCTTTTTCACCATCTGCGTAGCAGATAAGTGCGATGTTTGCTGTTCTGTTTGGATCGTATTCGATACCGATTACTGTTGCTGGAATACCGTCTTTTCTTCTCTTGAAGTCGATAATTCTATATTTTCTCTTAGCACCGCCTCCGTGGTGTCTAACTGTGATCTTTCCTTGATTGTTACGACCAGCTGTTTTGCTCTTAGAAACTAATAAAGATTTTTCTGGAGTTGTTTTTGTGATTTCAGAGAAATCTGAGCCAGTCATATGTCTTCTGGAAGGTGTATATGGGCGATATGTTTTAATTCCCATTACGTTCACTCCTTTCAATTCCTAATGTTATTATTGTCACGCTTTTCTGCGTATATCTGTTACTTCAAATCCGTTCGTTGCTATATCTTACAGTCCTTCGAAAATTTCGATTTCTGCTGAATCAGCTGTTAATTGAACGATAGCTTTTTTTGTTTTAGCAGTTTTACCAAATGTCATGCCACGTCTTTTTGTTTTACCATCAAAATTCATAGTATTTACGCTTGCTACTTTTGTTCCTTTGAACATTTTTTCTACTGCTTCTTTAACTTGAGCTTTAGTAGCTTCTGTGTGTACTAAGAAAGTGTATTTCTTGTCTGCCATAAGCTCCATGCTCTTTTCAGTTACTACTGGTTTAAGGATTACGTCATAGTATTGAATGTTAGCCATTATGCGTACACCTCCTCAATTGTTGCAACAGCAGCTTTTGTTGTGATTACTGTGTTGTATTTTAAGATATCGTAAACATTGATTGCATTTGTACCAGCTGTCTTAACGTCAGCGATATTTCTTGCAGATAATACAGCGTTTGTATTTCCTTCTTCAAGAACAACTAATGCTTTTGATACTGATAAGTTGTTTAACATGTTTTGGAAATTCTTTGTTTTAATTTCCCCAAAGTTCATCTCATCTAATACGATGAATTTGTTTTCTTGTACTCTTGATGTAAGAGCTGATTTAAGAGCTGCTCTCTTTTCTTTTTTGTTTAATTTAAAAGAGTAGTCTCTTGGTGTTGGAGCAAATACAACTCCACCGCCTGTCCATTGTGGAGCTCTTGTAGAACCTTGTCTTGCATGACCTGTTCCTTTTTGTCTCCATGGTTTTCTTCCGCCGCCTGAAACTTCTGAGCGAGTTTTTGCTTTTTGAGTTCCTTGACGTTTATTTGCAAGTTGTTGAACAACAGCCATGTGCATTAAGTGTTCGTTAACTTCAACACCAAATACTGCATCGCTTAAGTCGATTGTTCCAACTTCTTTACCTTCGATATTGTAAACAGATACGTTTGCCATCTGTGTGTTCCTCCTTTCCTAATTAAGACTAGATTGCTTTTACGCTTTCTTTAATTGTCACTAAAGATTTCTTAGGTCCTGGAACTGAGCCTTTAACTAAGATTAAGTTGTTTTCAGCATCTACTCTTACAACTTCAAGATTTTGAATTGTAATCTTCTTAGCTCCCATGTGTCCTGGCATGTTTTTACCTTTGAAAACTTTACCTGGAGTTGTTGCAGAGCCGTTTGAACCAGCGTGACGATGGAATTTAGAACCGTGAGTCATTGGTCCTCTGTGTTGGTTATGTCTCTTGATAGCACCCTGGAAACCTTTACCTTTTGAGATTGCTGTAGCATCGATCTTGTCGCCAGCAGCAAAGATATCAGCTTTGATTTCTTGGCCTAATGTGTATTCGTCAGCGTTTTCAAATTTGAATTCTCTTACAAATCTCTTGCTTGAAACACCAGCTTTTGCGAAATGTCCTTTTTCTGCTTTTGTTACACCGTTTCTATGAACGATTTCTTTTTT
>CAZUVY010000180.1:0-2427 GCA_964623905.1 uncultured Faecalimonas sp. | reverse complement strand
CGGGTTTATGCACCTACTTTAGTTCGTCTGTCTCCTGCATTCCATATATAGTAATCTCATAAGGAGGTCATACTTATATGAATGCAAACAATCAGATAATAAAACAATGGGAAGAGCAAGAAGCTCTCCGCCGGTTCCAGTTAATCGCACCGCTTCTGCGAGAGGATCTGGACGATGCAAAGAAACTAAAGCTTCGCAAACAGATTGCCGAGGAAAACGGAATCACAGTCCGTTCCATGTATCGTTATGAAAAAGCTTACAAAGAAGGCCAGTTTTCTGGCTTAAAACCAGCCACGCGACAGAAGCACCGTTCACAGAAGCTGCCTGAAAACTTTGATTTTCTTCTGGAACAAGCAATCCAGCTCAGAAAAGAGGTACCGGAACGTTCTGTTGCACAGATCATTTTGATCCTTGAAATGGAAGGCCATGTGGCACCGGGCGTTCTGAAACGTCCTACATTGGAGCGGCATCTTTATAAGCGGGGATTTGGTCGTGAACATATGAAGATGTATCAGGATGCACGAGAAAGTTCATCAAAACGTTTCTGTAAACCGCACCGTATGATGCTGATCCAAGGGGATATCAAATATGGACCCAAACTTTTAATCGGAAAGAATGGAACAAAAGTCCAGACATATTTATCCTCCGCAATCGACGATCATTCCAGATATATCTTATCATCCCGCTTTTACGATAATCAGGAAGAAACCATTGTGGAAGACACCTTCCATCAGGCTATCATCCGCTATGGAGCATTCGATGCCTGTTACTTTGACAATGGCAAACAGTATGTTGCCAGACAATTAAGCTATTCTCTTGCTCGTTTGGGAATCCGCGTCAAATTTGCGCGTATAAGAAGCGGGAAGAGCAAGGGGAAAATTGAAAAATTTCATCAGGTAGTGGATTCCTTTAACCGGGAGGCCAAACTGAAAAATGTAAAATCTCTGGAAGAGCTGAACCGTTTGTGGTCGATCTTCCTTGAGGAGTATTATCACAAAAAGCCCCACGAAGGCATTGCTGAATACTATGAAAGCCTTGGTGCTGCGGTTCCGGAAGGCGGAATCACGCCTCTCCAGGAATGGAACCGGGATACCCGTCCACTGAACTTTATTGATACTACAGTTGTTTCAGAAGCATTCCTGCATCATGAAGAACGTAAGGTTGATAAGGGGGCATGTATCAGTTTCCGTGGACAGCGTTATGAGACCAGACCGGAATTGATTGGCTACAAAGTCGGGATCGCTTATGACCCTGCAGCTCCAGAAACTCTCACAATTACTTATCCCGGTTATGAACCTTTCACAGCCAGACCGCTGAAAATTGGTTCTTATTGTGATAAAAATCCAACCCTTCCTGTTTCCATGCAGGAACAGAAACCAACTACCTCCCGTTTTCTGGATGCACTTGCAATACAGCATGAAAAGAAACGTGAACAGTTAGCCGATGCGATTTCCTTCGCTTCTTACAGGAAGGAGGCTGATGGCAATGTATGAGTCTTTCTTTGGTATGGAACATACACCTTTTGTCAGGGATATACCTGCCGAAAAACTGTATGAATCCAATGCATTCCGCGAAACACTGGGACGTCTGTCTTATGTGGCAGACCGGCAAAAGTTTGCAGTTGTTACAGCGGATCCGGGATGTGGTAAATCTACTCTGATACGCCGATTCTATGAACAACTGCCAAAATCGGAATATATTGTTCTTTATCTCTCTGATTCAAAACTGACTCCGAGATGGTTCTATAAAGGCTTATTGGATCAGCTTGGACTGGAAGCTCGTTTCTATCGTGGTGATTCTAAACGCCAGTTACAACAGCAGATTGAAATCATCCGTGGTGTGCAACACAAAAAAGTGGTGTGTATTCTTGATGAAGCACACTTATTGGAAAAAGAGACTCTGGAAGAGTTCCGTTTTCTTCTGAATTACCGTTTTGATTCCATGAGTCCCATGGCCGTTGTATTGGTGGGGCAGACGGAACTCTGGACAACAAAGCTGAAGTTGCAGCGCTACGCTGCAATCCGCCAGCGTATTGACATGTACTGTGTACTTCCACATTTGGATCGAGCGGAATGTGAACAATATATTCACAGTCATCTGGACTATTCCGGTTGCCAGCAGGAACTTTTTACAGAGAAGGCTTATAACGAAATCTTTCACTCGTCAACTGGCATCCCAAGGTTGATCAATCGAATCTGTGAAAAAGCGCTCATGTATGCTTTTCAACAGAACAAGCGTCTGATTGACGACTACACGATCCGTTTTGTTGTAGAACACGAGATGTTGGAGGCAACTGAATAAAATATATGGAGTGACTGGGGCTTATCAAATCCCCAGTGCTCCTTCAATTTTTAAAGACAGGATTTTGATCTAAATGATGAAAGTTGATGAAATCAACTCAGCGACAACTCATGTAATCATTAACAA
>CAZUVY010000179.1:0-2491 GCA_964623905.1 uncultured Faecalimonas sp. | reverse complement strand
GCAGGCATCATCAAAAACAACCTGATTGATATCATTGTAGTAGGTCAGATAATAACGGATGTAGCTGCAATCCTTCTGCAGTGTGTAAGAAGAACAGACATACTGTGCCGTGGAAACATCTTTGTTAAAAAGTTCGCTGGCATATGCTTTTGTTCCATCTGTATATGTAATTGTCAGTGTGACCTTGAACTTTGTATCTGCAGCAACTGTGTTTGTCTGTCCTGCCGCATCCGCTCTTGCCCATCCTCCAAATACAACCGTCTCTCCTTTTTTTCCATTGATCTGTACATCCTGATACAGGTTCTTTTTGGTTCCCGGTGCACCATAAAGTCTCTGTCCGTTCCCATTATAACCTGAAACAATTCCATCTGATGTTCCTTTTCCACTAAAGCTCCAGTAAGATGCATTATATTGGAAACCGCTGTTCTCAAGCAGATTATACCGGTTCATTACATCTCCCGTCTCCAGCTGGACCGAATCAAAATACGCGGTACCTTCTGCATCCAGTACCATCAGCATGATCCCCATATTTCCCATCGCATCTGATGGAAGCGTAAAGGTATAACTTTCCCGGTTCCAGTCCTGCGTTTCTGTTATATAACTTCCATGCACCGTTTTCCATACACCTGTTCCATCTTTATAGCAGAATCCCAGACAGACGCCGCCGCTTCCTTCCGTATCCGCCGTCAATTTCGTATATGCAGACAGTGTGTATGTTGTACCCGGAACACCGGTAAATGCCTGACAATAGTTCACTCTTCCGGATGAACTGGTACTGTTTACATAAAAAGACTTATAACCCGTATGATATTGGTCCGTTGTGACTGCTGTGCTTCCTGCCGCACTGCTTCCCGAAATCTGTTGGTACCATTCACTTCCTGTCAATTCTGCACTATTATTCTTGACCAGATTATTGATGGATGAAAATGTATCCGATGCCACTGCCAGTGTATTCTTTTTATTTCCTGATGAATTATATTTTGCATAAGCTGCGTTTGATTCCTGGTCTATCACATTGACAGTCCTTCCTGCACTGTCAAAACTGATCACATTCTTTTTCCCATACTGATCCTGGATGACTGTCTCAGCACCGGAAAAGTCATACGACATCTTGTTGACTGTAGAACGCGTTCCATCCGAAGAGGCCTGACTCTGCATCTCCAGAGTAGAAACACGGTAAAATGTTTTGCTCTTAGAAGTAACATTCTTTAATGTGATCAAAAGTACACTTGTGTCATGTGCCGTGATCTGGGACATTCTTGCTCCCGGATTGGTGTACCAGAAATACGTTGTCTTCCCGTCCGGATAAGTAATATATCTAAGATATTCCCCATAATAACTGAATGTCACAGCACGCCCTGCAGGATCTTTGATCGCTGTCAGATAATTCGAATCATCATATTCCAGTGTGATCACTTTTCCTGCTCCATCCGTGACTTTTGTGATACGGTTATTGCTATAAGTGATCGACACTTTATTTCCATTCGCATCGCTTATGCTGAGAAGGTAGCCTCCTGCTGAAAACTCTTTCTGGTTATCCGCATCATCTTCCATCAGATACCTTCCGCTGCTCTGTTTGGTAATCGTCAGATTACTGTCCGCCTCATACTCATACTTATCTGCAGTATCCGTCGATTTGAAATAGTGCACGGTACCATCCGCATCAATATATTTCATCCGGTATCCTGCTTCATACAGTGCCGCGTAATCTCCCGTACTGCTGATCGTCTCTACCTTTTCCAGAAGATCAAAACGGAATCCGATCCCCAGTTTCATATTTCCATATGATCCGCCAAAATAGGTTCTGTCGTAAGAATATACATGGCTGACTCCTACCTGCATACGGTTTCCGGCTGTACCCGCATCTTCATGGATATATGTAAATGAACCATTATAATCACTGACGTACACGCTTCCGGAACGTCCTAGATCTGCTGTCTGATATGTCCAGTAGTCCTCAATTCCCGTATTATTGACATAAGACACCCAGACAGAAGGGAAATATCTGCTGTCCGTACTGTAATTAGCAGAACAGAACCTGCTCCTGTTCTTCACACTCTCATCCGCCGATGCGAGCATGATCCCATTATTTACCCCTTCCTCATACCAGCGCTTTGCTGCTTTGGTGATATCAAAGCAATAAGCTGCACACTGCGTTGCTGACGGATTGTTCTGATAAATCTGGTAATCGAGCGCAATATAGGAACTCAGGCTGCTCTTATTCATCGGCTGATTATTCCAGGTGATCGTCCCAACATCCCAACTGTTATCTGCACAGTCGTAGGCATAAATATAATTCGTCGCTCCCGTTCCCGGATCATATTCATACTGCTGAAGGACAAGCGCTGCACCGGTTACAATACTGCAGTCCGGAAGATCCGGCAGATCATACTTGATATAAGTCCTTGTCGTACCCAGACTGTTATACCCTACATACAGATAATAATCATTCTTCAGATTCACTGACGGAGCCGCTGTATCCACATAGGTA
>CAZUVY010000178.1:0-2494 GCA_964623905.1 uncultured Faecalimonas sp. | reverse complement strand
TTGTTGAAGTAATAATAGTAATTATTACTGATTTTAAGTTACCATATTAATTTATGTTTGTCAATTACTTTTTATGCAATCTTTGCAAGTTCCGAAAAACATCATTGTGTGACCTTCAATAATTCCATCAAAGTTCTTTTCTGCTTCTTTATTAACAGAATCTAATTCTTGTAAATCTAAGTCAATAACACAGCCACATTTTGTACAACAGAAATGATAGTGAGGATGTGTACGACCATCAAATCGATCACCACCGTAAGTAGTTGTGATTTTAATTGCCTCTCCTAAATCAGCTAATAGATTAAGGTTGCGGTATACAGTTCCAAGACTAATATTAGGATATTCCTGCTTTACATGTAAATAAACAGCATCCGCTGTCGGATGTTCGCAGGTACTATTTAAATATTCTTTGATGGATTCCCTTTGTCTACTATATTTTAATGTTGCCAAATTGAATCCCCCTTTCAAAATAATAACGATAATAGTTACTGAAATTATAATAATATATTTTTGTATAAAAGTCAATACAAAGTATGAAATAATGACAAAAACGTTATAAATTCGTTGACATTCTTTAGAAATATTGATACAATGTCAACGTAACAAATGTAACAATTATGTAACAATTATAATAAAGTTTTTAACGGAGGGGTTTATGAATTTACGATTCATAAAGAAAGGAATTGTAGTTGCAGCTTTAGCTGGTGCGATTTTAGTTCCTTCAGGTGAAGCAAAAGCGGCAGATGTGACACCGATCATTGCATTACCTAAACAAAAAATAGAAGTACAATTAGATCAGAACGTACTTATTAATGCGGTTGCAGAAATCAGCAATGATAAAGTAACAGTAACAAATACAGAGATCAAGATCGAAAGTGCAGAAGAAATGAAGACAAATGCGATGCTTTCAGGAAAAGCGTTTGCTGTAATTGGGGAGACTGGTTACGTATTAGTAAACAGTGCAGCAGATGAAGAAAGCGATTGGGTTGGAAAAATCTATGAAACATCACAAGTAAAAGTGCTTCAGGCTTCAGAAGAATGGTTAGAGATTGAATCTGGAGATGTAAAAGGATTTGTGAAAACAGAAGAGATTATTACAGGCAAAGATGCAATTGCAAGAGCAAAGGAAATCTTAGCTGAAAAGTATCCAGATGTTGATATCTACACATTAGATGAAGAAGAAATCGAAGCAGGTTTTTCGGTAGCTGAAACAAGAGAAGCAGAAGAACAAAGACTTGCAGAAGAAGAAGCTCGCAGAAAAGCGGAAGAAGAAGCTCGTAAGAAGGCAGAAGAAGAAGCTAAAGCGAAAGCAATTCAGGCACAAGGACAATCAGTAGTAGATTTTGCAAAACAATTTCTTGGTAATCCATATGTTTATGGTGGTACAAGCTTAACAAATGGAACAGACTGTTCAGGATTTGTTAAGAGTGTATATGCAAACTTCGGAATTTATCTTCCACGTACTTCTTACGCTATGAGAAGTGTGGGAAGAGCAGTAAGCTATAGCGAAATGCAGCCAGGAGATATCGTATGTTATGCTGGACATGTTGGTATTTATGCAGGAAATGGTATGATTGTAAATGCAATCGATGAAAGCCATGGAATCGGAATGTCAAGCGCAACATATTCAAGTATTATTACAATTAGAAGAATGTTTTAAAATGAACCTCGGAAATCCGAGGTTCTTTTGTTTGTACAGAAAAGTGGCATTTGCAAAGCACATTTTGATTACCTGCAGGAAGGGCGTTTGGGCATATTTGTTCTTGTAAAATCACATGGTGGATCAAGATAACACTTTCTTAACAATTTTGTAATCTTGTACAAATTTAACAAAAAATAATTTTTTTGTCGAAACCGCTTGAAAAGTTATCAAAAAAGTTATCCACACAAAAAATGTCGAAAAAGGTGATAAAATCGAGATTTCCACAAAGTTATCCACATTATCCACACAAAAACAGGTGGAAAGTGTGGATTACTTTTTTGAAAAAAAGAACAGATGTTTTGTTGAGATATTATAAAAATGTTATTTTGTCGAAAAAAATCACAAAAAACATTGACTTTTGAGTAGTCAAAATACACTAAGAAAATGTGTCAACAATTCTGACAACTGGAAACACATTTCAAATAGAGATATTTCTACATGGAAATGTTGATAATTTATTTGAATGGTATTATAATAGAAAAATGAGAAACAAAAGGAGGAGTCGAAAATGGCTGTTAAAATAACAAAAGACATGACAATCGGTGAACTTATCGGAAGCTTTCCACAAGTTGCTCCAATCTTAATGCAAATCGGAATGCACTGTCTTGGATGTCCATCAGCACAAGCTGAATCTTTAGGAGAAGCTGCTATGGTACATGGAATCGACGCAGATTTATTAGTTGAAAAAATCAACGCATTTCTTAATGCATAATTTTTCGTGTTAAAAAGAAAAGAATAAAAATAGGGGCTGTAAAAAAACGCCCTTAAAGAGAAAACCGCTTAGGTCGTGCG
>CAZUVY010000177.1:0-2503 GCA_964623905.1 uncultured Faecalimonas sp. | reverse complement strand
TTCTTTAGGCTACAATCAATAGCGGTGTAAACGAAAAAGCAGCCTCATGTTTTTGAGTAAACTGCCCTTTCGTTTGCACCGCGTTTGATTTTGCCAAAGTGAACAAAGTCGCGTCCGTGTATCCAGTAACTATGGAGTTTCAATCTTTCACCTCTTTGAAAGATTTGAGAGTATATAGGTAAATGCTACTGATAAATACCGGGTATTTATGTGTTTTTGGCATCACAAATAGACCTCATTGCTGAGATCTTTTTAAAACATATAAAGAAGAACGCTTTTTAAATTCGCATAGGGATTCGAAGCTGCGGCTTTCCTAGATGACCACCACAGCACTTACATACGGAAATGTTAATTCCATACAGTGTTTTAAGTATTTCTGGAGTTTCCATATCTTTGAGCTTTGACAAATATTTTTTACATCCAAGGAGATTTCTGCATAGTGTCAGGTGTTTGTTCTTGCTGCGTGTACAGAGTAATCCGTAGTGTCTGATTCTGACAAAACGTCTTGGTGGAACATGCATGAGAAATCTGCGAAGAAATTCGATTCCAGAAATGGTAAGTTCTTTCCAAGCACCGTCATTCTTGTAATCTTTTACATAGAAGGTAACCGTATTATCGTTCATACAGATAATACGATGATTACTGATAGCAATTCGGTGTGTATACTTTCCGAGATAATTGATTACAGACTGGGCTCCATTAAAGGTTTTCTTACAATGAGGAATCCATTTTTTAGAATAACAGGTATCAAGAAGTTCCTTGAAAGTATAGCGATTACGATATTTTTCACTGCTTCCATGAAATCTTAATTCGTTCTGTTCCCAAAGTTCTTTCAGCTTATCAAGATATTTTCCACGGAAAAGTTTAGATATTGCTTTTATGGGGAGGAAAAAATCATTTCCTTTATCACGCCATTGATTTTTGGAAGTCAGACCACCGCCCAAAAGAATGACATGCAGATGAGGATGGTAATTCATTTCAGACCCCCAAGTGTGAAGGATACAAATATAACCAACTTTGGCTCCAAGGTGTTTGGTGTCTAAGGTTAACTCGTTGAGTGTCGCTGAGACAGAAGAATATAAAGCGTCATAAAGTAGTTTTTGATTACTATAAATCAAAGCATTTAATTCGTGCGGAACCGTGAAGACCACATGGAAATAAGGTGCATCCAAAACATCTTCTCGCCTTTTATCCATCCATTTTTCTTTCGGGAGAGCCTGACACATAGGGCAGCATCTGTTACGGCAAGAATTATAGTGGATTTGAAGGTGACCACAATCTTCACAGATACTGACGTTAGCTCCATAAGCACCGGTTTTGCAATTGATAATACAATTAGCCACTTTCGCCTGTTCAGGAGAAGGCGTATATTTTTCAAGATACTTTGGATAAAACTTAAGAAAGATATCCTGTATAGTTGGCTTACTCATTTTTTGCACCAGCTCTCTTATCAAAGGGACTCTGAATACCAATCAAAGCCTTATTGCTTACATGAAGATAGATTTCTGTGGATTTAGGAGAGCGATGACCAAGCAAAGTTTGAATATAGCGGATATCAACACCATCCTCCAGTAAATGTGTAGCGAAGCTGTGTCTTAAACAGTGTGGATGTATATCTTTTGGTAAGCCAGCTTTTTTCACAGATTTACGGAACATAAGCTGAGGTCCAGAGGTGGTAAGGTAGTCACCATTCAATTGACTGGGAAAAAGAATTCCTCTGGGACGTCCGCACTTGAACCAGTATTCTGTAAGAATATCAAGAGCCCTTTGGGAAAGGAGAGCATAACGGGCAGTGTGCGTCTTGGATTCGCGAATATAAATCTGCATGTTTGTTCTGGAAATATCTTCGTATCTGAGACGAACAACCTCCGAAATACGTAATCCAGAAGAATACATGATGGCAAACATGGCTTTATATTTTAGATTTGTGGTTGCCTCCAAAAGTTTCTCGATATCAGGAGAAGAAAGGACCTTTGGGACAACATAATCATTAATGGCACGAGGGACAAGATTATCATCCCAAAGTTTTCCAAGAACACGCTTATAAAAGAAAACAAGAGAACCATTTTTGTTGTTAAGGGTTGAAGCCTTGTTCCCTTTATTCTGCAGATATACAAGATAATCTCTGGCATTTTCACAAGTAAGTTCCTCCGGATTCTTTTCTATGAATTTAAGAAAGTCAGAAACATTCTTCTGATATGTTCTGATAGTACCTGGTTTGAGATTGCGGAGTTTGCCAACAATCTCGATTTTTTCAATATATGATTCGTACATAAAATGACCTCCATGAAATAAAAGTAGTAAAAATAGTTTCACTACCTATCATGGAGGTGCGTTTGCGAAATAAAACTGCTTGTGAAAGCAGCCTAAAAATGATATTCTTTTCATAGGCAGTGTGTCTTCTTTTGTATTTTGTTTTGTGTGGTAACTTAACAATAAATACTTTTCAAAGAGGAATCAACTGCCTTTTTTAGAAAGAGTAGAAAACTGCGCCACAGCCTTG
>CAZUVY010000176.1:0-2548 GCA_964623905.1 uncultured Faecalimonas sp. | reverse complement strand
GTAAATCAATACCTGCGACCACTTTTCCTAATATTCAACTGTCAAACTCCCGGATGTATTGCAATGCCATGAACAGGCACAGCGATTAGATACCCTCGACACAATTTCATTATTGAAAATACCGGATGTAAATCAGAAAATCATCGCATAATACAAACAAATTTTCAAATCAATATTGACATAAAATCAACTCATTCGTATAATAATAGTAGTAGAAACAGCGTGCTGTTTCAGGTGGGCTAACACCATAATCCGAAAGACTTACCGGGCGAATGTACCGGCCGTTGGCAGGCAACAGAAAAACCTGAAGCCTTACTGGACGAATGTGCCAGCCGTTGGCGGACAACAGAAAAATTAGCCACTAAAAGAGAGTTGATAATGCTGCGGTATTATAACTCTCTTTTTTAACGCTCGAAAACACGCTGTTCCGGAAAGGATATCATTATGGAACAACAAAAGTTAAAAGATGCCATACGCATCATATCCCGTGCTGCAAAGGATTACGATGACAAGCTTAATGGTTACAACTACATCTTTATATACAAGAATCGTCAAAATAATCAAATTGAATATTTTGAAAGTGCATTTCTTCCACGTAACTTTCAACATCTTACCGGGATAGAATTTATTGATTCACAGGGAAATATATTACATAACCCTACGCAATTCTATCAGAAATGCCTTAACAGCACTTTAAAAGAAAGTGATATTGCATTCAAATCTGACGGCACTACTGAGTTAAAATTGCAGGCACTGCCACTAATAGTCAATTTCTTAAAATCTTCAAAAATGACAGCAATATATAATTCGATCCGTCCCAAGCTATCCGTTGACAGATTAGCAGGAACCACTAATTTTTGTCTTGGATTCACGAAAGACAAAAATTATTATGTACCCAGTTCCTGCTTACTTGAAGATATACGAAATCTTGCTGATGTGACCTTTCAGATTTTAGCCATTTTTTCAAAACCTGCGACAAAAAACACGCCTATTTACAAGGATGTTCGATATGTAGCAAAAGGCGTAAAATTAACCACACTCAGTTTTTCCGACGAATTGTCTTCTCTTATAAGTCTTGAAAATTATACTGAGAAATGATTAATTGCCCAAATTCCGTTTAGATTTGGGCAATACTCTTTTTTCTATGAAACTCACTACATCTATCTGCTTCCCTTCGTTCTGATAATACCATTATGGAATCTGCCATCTCCTACAACATTCTGTAAGCTTGTCTCCACTCTTATCATAGCAGTCTGAACATCCATTTCGGAATAAGCCTCTGCGTACATCCCTCTAAGAATTGCCTCTGCCTTCGCAGCACTGCTTTTCTGGTATTCCTTTTTATCTGTAATAAACTTCTCCCTCGTGGACTCGTCTGCCTGTGAGATAAGATTAATATAGGATTCTTTTAACGCCGCACATTCCTTCTTAATACTCTGGTTTCTCTGAGCCAGTATATCGCACTGTTTCTTTTTCTGCTGATATGAATCCTGATAACACCGAAGTTCATCCTCGTTCCTACATCCGGCTTTTGCAAGAATTTTGGTATTTGCTTCCTTTATATCACTAATCTCACTCTCTGCCTCCTGAATCTGTTCCTTATAATACTTCTTTAAGTCCCTTTGGAACAATTTACATTGTCCCAATTCTTGTGTCCACTGGTTAATATAAGACTGCTTTTTTCTTATGAGTGCCTGATTCTCTACATAGGACTGATAATTCGGATTATGATGCCTGATCTCATAATCCAGATCAGAAATCTTATTCAAATTATATTCCTGTTCATACTCCAGACATATGAGTTTTGCCCTTATATCCATAGCTTCAGATATAACATCCATATCCGGTGATGTGACTGTAGCCTGTTCCAGTTTTGTAGCGAATGTCATATCATATTCGTTATTTGATGCTTCTTCAAATTCATCAACAGGCTCTTTGAGCACAGAAGCCTCCGTCCGGGTCGTATGCGCTTCCTCATGCTGTGCCAATTTTTCACTTTGCCTCCACTCTGAGTCAGCTAGACGCATTCTTTCCTGCTCGTTTCTAATGGCCTCCTCCCTTGCCTTTCTTATTCGTTCCGCTTCTTCCTTAGCTTCCATTGCCTTTTCTATCCTCTGCTCCAGTGCCTCCTTATCATACTTCTCACCCAGAGACTTCCCACGAATGGACTTCTTCATATGTGGCATCCGAAAGGATATGGTTTTATTAGTCTCGCGAATCTGCCAGTCTTCCACATGCTCCAGATAATATATCATATGGTCCAAAGATTCTGCATGCTGTATCAATGCATCCAGCCTCTCCCGAATCATATCTTTATCTGTTTTAAAATCAGGATTTGCCTCCTTTCCACGCTTCTCTACCCAATAATTGTTTCCATCCGAACGAGCCAGAAGATTCACCTGATTATATCCCTTTACCATACACTCACGCATTACCCAACGCTTTGCTGCGTGCATAAACTTGCCGGTGCTTTTATGTTTGCATCCTTGCCTGAATGCTCATGTACGGTAAGGAAGCAAGCAACCGAAAACAAGAGATAGACCGCCAG
>CAZUVY010000175.1:0-2596 GCA_964623905.1 uncultured Faecalimonas sp. | reverse complement strand
ATATGCATTCAATTGGAAGTATTGAAGAATTAAAATCAATGTCTGACAACTGTCCGGAAAATATTGAACTTCACCGTCCGTTTATCGATGAAGTTACAATCAAATGTCCACATTGTGGAAAAGAAATGCATCGTGTACCAGAGGTTATCGACTGCTGGTTCGACAGTGGCTCTATGCCATTTGCACAACATCATTATCCATTTGAAAATAAAGAATTATTTGAGCAACAATTCCCTGCAGAATTCATTTCTGAAGGGGTAGACCAGACTCGTGGATGGTTCTATTCATTGCTTGCGATCTCAACTTTACTTTTCGACAAAGCACCATACAAGAATGTACTCGTACTTGGTCATGTTCAGGATAAAGATGGACAGAAGATGAGCAAATCAAAAGGAAATGCAGTTGATCCATTTGAAGCATTAGAACAATACGGAGCAGATGCGATCCGTTGGTATTTCTATAGCAACAGTGCACCATGGTTGCCAAACCGTTTCCACGGAAAAGCAGTAACAGAAGGACAACGCAAATTCATGGGTACATTGTGGAACACATATGCGTTCTTTGTACTCTACGCAGAAATCGATCAGTTTGATGCAACAAAATATGCATTAGAATATGATAAATTAAGTGTTATGGATAAATGGTTACTGTCAAAATTAAATACATTAATTAAGACAGTAGACGACAATCTTGCAAACTACAGAATTCCAGAAAGTGCAAGAGCACTTCAGGATTTTGTAGATGATATGAGTAACTGGTATGTAAGAAGAAGCCGTGAACGTTTCTGGGCAAAAGGTATGGAGCAAGACAAGATCAATGCCTATATGACACTTTATACAGCACTTGTAACTGTATCAAAAGTAGCAGCGCCTATGATTCCATTTATGACAGAAGACATTTACCAGAACTTAGTAAGAAGTCTTGATGCAAATGCACCAGAAAGTATTCACTTATGTGATTTCCCTGTTGCAAATGATGCATTCATTGATAAAGACTTAGAAGCAAACATGGATGAAGTATTAAAATTGGTTGTTATGGGACGTGCATGCAGAAATGCAGCCAACATTAAGAACCGTCAGCCAATTGCTAAGATGTTTGTAAAAGCTGAAAAAGCATTACCAGAATTTTATCAGGAAATCGTGGAAGAAGAATTAAATGTAAAATCTATGGAATTCACAGATGATGTAAGAGCATTTACTTCATACACATTCAAACCACAACTCAGAACTGTTGGTCCAAAATTCGGTAAGATTTTAGGCGGAATTAAAAAAGCACTTGATACATTAGATGGAAATGCAGCTATGGACGAAATCAATGCAACAGGCGCATTAAAATTAGACATCAATGGTCAGGAAATCACTTTACTTAAAGAAGATCTTTTAATTGACATGAAACAAATGGAAGGTTATGTATCAGAAAATGATAACGGCATCACAGTAGTACTTGATACAAATCTTACACCTGAGTTGCTGGAAGAAGGTTTCGTAAGAGAAATCATCAGTAAGATCCAGACAATGAGAAAAGAAGCCGACTTCGAAGTAACAGACAAGATCAAAGTTTACTACGAAGGAACAGAAAAGGCAGAAAACATTTTTGCACAACATGCTGATGAGATCGGCGGAGAAGTATTAGCAATCGAAGTTATCAAAGGCGCACCAGCAGGCTATACAAAAGAATGGAACATCAACGGTGAAAAGGTAACTCTCGGAGTTGAAAAATAAGGAGAGATATTTTATGGCACGCAAAACAAATGCAATGAAATTTAATAAGGAAGAATTCAAAACAACGGTAAAGAACAATTGTAAAAGATTATACAGAAAGACAATTGAAGAAGCTACGGAACAACAGCGTTTTCAAGCAATTGCATACGCAGTAAAAGATGATATTATCGACAACTGGCTCGCAACACAAGAACAGTACAAAAAAGATGATCCAAAGACGGTATACTACATGTCAATGGAATTCTTAATGGGTAGAGCATTAGGAAACTGTTTAATTAACTTAACTTCATACAAAGAAGTAAGAGAAGCATTAGATGAAATGGGAATCAACTTAAACATAATCGAAGATCAAGAACCAGATGCTGCTCTTGGTAATGGTGGTCTTGGACGTCTTGCAGCTTGTTTCCTGGATTCATTAGCTTCATTAGGATATTCAGCTTATGGATGTGGTATCAGATACAAATACGGTATGTTCAAACAAAAAATCAAAGATGGTTACCAGGTAGAAACACCAGATAACTGGTTAAAAGATGGTAATCCATTTGAAGTTCGCCGTGATGAATATGCAAAAGAAGTACGCTTCGGTGGTACAGTTCGTCCAGACAAAGATCCTGAAACAGGAAGAGCAATCTACATTCAGGAAAACTTCGAATCTGTACTTGCAATTCCATATGATATGCCAATCGTTGGTTATGGTAACAACATTGTAAATACACTTCGTATTTGGGATGCAAAAGCAATCACAGAATTCCACTTAGATAAATTTGACCGTGGTGAATATCAAAAAGCAATCGAACAAGAAAACCTTGCAAAAACAATCGTAGAAGTATTATATCCAAACGACAACCACTATGCAGGTAAAGAACTTCGTTTAA
>CAZUVY010000174.1:0-2600 GCA_964623905.1 uncultured Faecalimonas sp. | reverse complement strand
CTCCTAAGTGGATGTCGATAGTTCGATTTGTATCAGTCATTCCCTAAAAGTGTGCATCTGCACAAAAATAGGGAATGAAGATTACTTGGCGAATAGATGATCTTGGGAGTGTTGTAGGGACAAGTGCACCCATTTTACGATTGAAATTTTAGCAATCGTAAAAATTTACGACCGAATTTGTACGTGTTTTCGCATGCGAATTTCTGCCCAATTGTTTAACTCAAAACATTTCATTTTAACTTTTCAAAAGTTAAAATGAAATATAAAGGTTAAATAGAGTATAGATTTGCTGTTATCGGGGTCTGCTTAATAGTTGAAACGGACGAAAAAGAAAAAATGATTAAAAATCAATCAAAAAATCAATCGTAAAAATTTGCGATTGATTTTTTGCGCATTTATGCATATAATATAATCAATAAAGTTGGAAAGGATGCGGTTATTATGCGTGAAACGAGAATATTAGAGTTCAAGGAAACGATTACGAACACTTTTTTAAAAACAGTCAGTGCCTTTTCGAATTACGATGGTGGAACAATTCTTTTTGGAGTAGATGATGATGGGAATGTGAAAGGTTTGCCGGATGTAAAACAGGCATGTTTGGATATTGAAAATAAAATCAATGACAGTATTTCGCCTCAACCGAACTATACACTTGAAATACAGAATAATGATCAGACGATAAAACTCACTGTAACCAGTGGCCTTCAGAAGCCGTATTTGTATAAATCAAAAGCATACAAACGAAATGATACAGCGACGATAGAGGTAGATACTCTGGAATTTTCAAGGCTTGTATTAGACGGGAAAAATATTAGGTTTGAAGAATTGCCTTGTAAAGATCAAGATCTGTCTTTCGAAGTTTTACAGTGTAAACTGAAAGAAAGTATTCAGATTGAAACTTTTAATAAGGATACTTTGAGAACATTGAACTTATATGATAATGTAAATGGTTTCAATAATGCAGCAGGGCTTTTGGCGGATAAAAATCATTTTCCGGGAATTGATATTGTCAAGTTCGGGGAAAACATCAGCATTATTCAAAAGAGAACTACTGTTGAAAACACATCCGTTTTGGATGCATATGAAAAGGCACTTGCTGTATTTAGAGACTACTATCAGTATGAAGTAATACAGGGGGCTGACAGAAAAAAGATGGAGAAGATACCGGAAGCAGCCTTCAGAGAAGCAATTGCGAATGCTCTGATCCACAGGGTATGGGATGTGGAGTCGCACATCAGAGTATCCATGTTTGATGACAGAATAGAAGTTGTATCTCCAGGTGGATTGCCATCCGGAATAACAGCAGAAGAATATTTGTCAGGTAAACTTTCCGTTTTAAGAAACAGAAATCTTGCAAATGTGTTTTATAGATTAGGATTTGTCGAGATATTTGGAACAGGAATTACAAGAATAAAACAACTGTATGCAGAAGGTCTGATGAAGCCGGATTTTGAAGTCTCAGAGAATGCTATAAAAATTGTGCTTCCTTTATTTGAAAAGGATGCTAATTTAACCGAAGACGAAAAAGTGATTTATAAATTTTTAAGCAAGACTATGTTGAAACCAATAAGTGAAATTGCACCATATATACCTTTTGGAAAATCAAAGACAACAAAGTTGCTGAAAGATATGGGCGAAAAAGGTGTGATTACAATTGAGGGAAAAGGCAGAGGTACGAAATATATAATTAAGTAATTGAAGATATAGAAGACGCTAAACTTACAGGAGAGGAAGTGAGCTATAACGTGATTAAGTCAGAAGATTTAACTTTTCCGAAGATTAAAGAAAAAATAAATAAAGCAGGAAATTTGTTTTATCAGTATAGAGCTTGTCGAAGAGACGCAGCTACTATATACGATATAGAAAATATTCGCCACGGAGTTGTATATGCACGAACACCTTTACAGATGAATGATCCGTTTGATTCTATGGTAGGATTTTCTACTGAAAAAATTTATGATGAGTGCATAGATTTAGCACTTGATCAAGCTGCGGATTCTTTGGATGAAAATCTTAAATTGGTTATCAAATCTCTTTTGAAATACAGACTTATTGGAAAGACAGTAGAGTTTATTGATGCGCTTAATAAACTTAAAAAATACATTTTTGTACAAAGTGTAATAGAACATGTTTCTATTGCAAATATGCCACTGTTTATTATGAAAAACGTAGAAAGGCTTTATAAGAAAAGTCCAGGCGACGTTAAAAGGTATTTTGACAAATCAACATTTTTAATCTTTGCAATGCTTATAAAAGACTATAAAAATGTAGATATTGACGAAAAGACATTGGTAGATGCTTTAAACATGGAAGAATCTTTAATAGCATTAGAGAAAGTAACGGTAGAAGTTCGTGATAAAACATATATTCCGTTCCTTCAGGATTTCCTTTCTAAGTTAACAGTAGTATGCTTTAGTGCAAGTGGTTGGGATAATCAGTTGATGTGGTCCCATTATGCAAATTCATATTCGGGTATTTGTGTTGAATATGATTTTCAGGAAATGAAAAAGTTTATAGGTTTCATGTATCCTGTTGAATATTGTGAACAACGTCCAACACTGATGCTCAAGGATTTGGGAATAACTAAATTTGAAACAGAT
>CAZUVY010000173.1:0-2657 GCA_964623905.1 uncultured Faecalimonas sp. | reverse complement strand
AAGCAATACCGGCTTCTGTAGCCAGAAATTTTGGATTTCTGTTATTAGATAAAGGTTCTGCATCTATTAACTTAAAATCCTTTCATTACTATGACAGAATGTATCCGTCTCAAGATGTGGCAAGCAGTATCGGTAATCTGATTGCATTGCCATTGCAGGGACAGGCGCTTAAAAATGGCAACAGTGCATTTGTGGATGAAAATTGGAATGCATATCCAAATCAGTGGGATATTTTACTAAATAAAGCAGAAAAACTTGGTATAGAGGATATTGAAAAATATATGGCGAAATGGCAGGCAGAGTTGGCAGAAAGCCGGGGAATCCTTACAGGTACTGATATAAATAACAGACCAAAGCCATGGAAGAAGAAATGTGAGTTTGTTAAGGCGGATGTTGTTGGCAAGCTACACATGGTACTTAGTAATGGTGTTTATATTGACACACTAAATCTTATGCCGAGAATACAAAATCAGATTCGCAGTCTGGCTGCTTTTGATAATCCTGAATTTTATAAAAATAAAAGGCTGGGATATTCCAATTACTATAATTTTAGTGCTGTATATTTGGGTAAAGACGTTGATGGATACATACAGGTTCCAAGAGGTCTAAAAGAACGTATTATTGAGGAATGTAATAAAGCTGGGATTGCTGTTGATATATCTGACAAAAAGGAAAAAGGACGTCCAATCAGAGTTACTTTTAAAGGAGATTTGAGAACGCAACAGGAGTTGGCGGCAGAGAAATTATTGACGTATTCAGATGGTGTATTAAGTGCTGCAACAGCATTTGGTAAAACGGTTGTGTGTAGTTATCTGATTGCGGAACGCAAAGTTAACACACTTATTTTGTTACAAAGTAAGGATTTACTGAATCAGTGGGTGGATGAGCTGAACAAATTCTTGGACATTAAGGAAGAACCACCGGAGTATGAAACCAAAACAGGCAGAAAGAAAAAGAGAGACAGTGTTATAGGTATTTTGCATGGTAGTAAAAATACTTTGACCGGTATTGTAGATGTTGCCATGGTTGGCTCTATGTATAGCAAAGGTAAGTTTAATGACCTGATTAATTCTTATGGAATGGTAATTATGGACGAATGTCATCATGCGGCATCCAATACATCTGTGGAATTATTGCAGAAAATCAATGCCAAATATGTATATGGAGTTTCTGCGACGCCGAAGCGTGGAGATAGCTTAGATAAAATTATCTATATGCTACTTGGACCGCTTCGCCATAGATTTACGGCATTGGAGAGAGCACAGGAGCAGGGAATAGGTCATTATTTTGTACCAAGGTATACAAGAGTTGTAGACACTGCTAACAGTAAAGATGACATCAACAAGGCTTATAGTCTTATTAGCACAAGCAAGGTACGTAATGATATGATTATAAGTGATGTGAAGAAAAGTATTGCTCAGAATCAGACTCCGGTTATATTAACCAGATTTAAGGAGCATGCAAAACTTCTGTATGATGCGTTGAAAAATGAGGCTAACCATGTATTTCTTTTGTATGGTGATAATTCAGACAAGGAAAATGCAGAGATACGAATAAAGTTAAAGCAGGTTCCTAGAACGGAGAGCCTTATCTTAGTTGCAACCGGACAGAAGATAGGAGAGGGATTTGATTTTCCAAGACTTGATGTGCTGATGCTTGCTGCACCGGTATCCTTTGAAGGGCGTCTGGAACAGTATGTAGGAAGATTAAATCGTGACTACGAAGGGAAAGAAGCTGTTTATGTATATGATTACATTGATGCCCATGTGAGATTCTTTAATAAAATGTATGGCAAAAGGTTGAAAACATACAAGCGAACCGGATTTTCCATATGGATGGGTGATGAACATACTAAGCAGATAATTAATGCTATATATGATTCTGGTAATTATACGGAAAAATTCGAGCAGGATATTGTAGAAGCGGAGAAATCAATTGTAATTTCCAGTCCGGATATACGACAGGACAAAATTGACAGATTGTTATTATTAGTCAAAGACCGTCAGGAAAAAGGTGTACTTATAACAGTCATCACAACAGACCCGGAAGAAGTGGTTTATGGTAGTGCGGATGTATGTTATGGGTTGATAAACGAAATGAAACAGGTGGGAATAAATGTAGTAACAAAGGCAGAAGTTGAAGAACGATTTGCTGTTATAGATGATGAATTGGTATGGCATGGAGGTATGAATCTGCTTGGTAAGGTAGATATATGGGATAATTTAATGCGTATCAAAAATCATCAGGTGGCAGCGGAACTGTTAGAGATAGCACTTGGTACTACAACAGAATCTGAAGGAGACTGATAACTATATGAAAAGACAACTCAAATGCTACATCTACACCCGTGTATCCACCTCCATGCAGGTAGATGGCTACAGTTTAGATGCGCAAAAAGATAAATTGCATAAATACGCTGATTACCAGGATATGATTATCGCCAGGGAATATTCCGACGAAGGTAAATCCGGTAAAAGTGTAGAAGGACGTCCACAATTCCAACAGATGCTTCAGGACATTGAATCGGGTAAAGAAAACATTGATTTCGTCCTTGTCTTCAAATTATCCCGATTCGGACGAAATGCAGCAGATGTATTATCTTCCCTTCAGAGGATGCAGGATTTTGGTGTTAATCTTATCTGTGTGGAAGATGGTAT
>CAZUVY010000172.1:0-2714 GCA_964623905.1 uncultured Faecalimonas sp. | reverse complement strand
CGGGTTTCATAACCCCATCGGTGCCTTTCGCAGAAAGGCGGAAAATAAGTATGAATATAGAATCTGTTCGTAGTGAATTGAGAGATACAGTAATAAATCATTGGGAAGATTATGTGGATTACGTATGTTTCAAAACATCATGTGAGAACATAAATCCATGTTTTTACTACTTAGAGGAACATCCGGTATATAGGTCCAACATTTCTTCAGAAGGCAAAAATGCGATAAAGATAATGCAAAATATAGGATGCTACGGGACTTTTGAGATTATTAAAAATTTGTTAGATGACGAGGAAGAATGTGTAGAGATTCAAATAAATATTACTGATCTGGAACAGGTGATTAATGTACTGGAATATATGAATACCTTATTACCGATAAGCGAAGAAATTCGAGAATTGGTTTTGTATTTGTCGAAGATTAATTTACCGCAAATGGGTATGTCAGATTATTTGGCTTTATATTTTGGTGGATATGTTAAGAATAAGGGAGAAATTAATAGAATAAAATTTTATTTTAAAACGTTTGATGTGTGTGAATCGGAAAATACAAGCGACTATTATTTAGAAAAGCTAGAAAAAATACAGGGGTTAACTGATAATAAGGCTTTTGCAATCATTAAATCATTTATAACGAGCGGAAAAGGGATTCTAAGGTGTGTTGGACTCGATTATAGAAAAGATCAATCATATAGATTGAAATATTATATACAAGGAAAAAGGGAATTTGATGATGGAAAATATTTATATGATAATTGGCAGATGGTTTCTGAAAAAGACATATGTCTACTAGAAAATATAGATAAAATTAAAAAAAATATGAGGCAGTTCAAGAATCTTAGTTGTAAATTTATTCAAATTTCGAATATTAATCAAGAGGAAGTGAAAGTAAATTTGTATTATAAATTTGAGAAGAAAAGCAATAAGAAATATTATTCATTGCGTGATGATTTGGTTTTGAGGAATATTGGTGGAATATATTTTGTTGTAGATATTAGAGATAAAGAATGTTATGACTTAAAACTGTTATTGTCTTTGAATGAAATGGGAAAAGAAATTTTTAACTATATGAAAAAATATGGAGTATTTAGTATACAAGGGATCGTTTCTTATATTGAAAATATTATTATAGATTATACACCAGAGATGCATTCCAAGATAGAAATGGATGTAAAAAACTATGTATTTCATATGCAAAAAAAAGGATATGTGTTGGAAATGAATGGCGGGGAGTAAATCATGAGTGATTTGAATACTTTTAATTCAATAGAATCAATTGAAGAAAAATATTGGAGGCAAAAAAGACATCCCTATGTTGGTGGGATTGAACTTACACCGTATTGTAATTTGAATTGTGTTCATTGTTATTTACAAGATAGTGTTAAGGAAACTTTGATGACAACGGATGAAGTGAAGATAATTATTGATAAATTATATGATGTAGGAGTTTTGTTTTTATACTTTACAGGTGGAGAAATTTTTACAAGAAATGATTTTTGGGAAATATATTTATATGCAAAACATAAGGGATTCATAATAGAACTTCTGACTAATGGGACATTGATTACTGGAGAAATGGTAGAAATATTTGATAAATATCCTCCGGCGTCCGTAAATATTAGTGTGTATGGAGGAAGTGAGGCAACATATCAGAAAGTAACTGGACATTCCGGGATGTTTGAACGAGTAATTAATTCTATTCGAATGTTGAGAGAACATGGTATTCATTTAGAAATTAAATATATTGGTATGAAAGAAAATCAGTATGATTACGATGCAGTTAAGAAAATTGCCGAGAAATACGCAACTGCTTTTTCTGATTCAATGGAACTGTTTCCAACTCTGTCTGGAAGTAGTTGCACCAAAGAACATATGATTCCACTGGAAAAAGTAATTGAAATTGAATCAGCACAGCATGAAAAAAGGAAAATGTATTCTCATTTATCTAATATTCCAAATACATATGTGGGAAAAAAAGATGTTCCGTTATACTTGTGCGATATGGCGGTGTCGAACTTTCTTGTTGATTATCAAGGATTTCTAAATCCATGTCATAAAGCCAGAATAAAAAGATGGAACCTACTTTCTTGCGAATTTAAAGAAGCATGGGATGATTTTGGAAAATTGAGATTAGAAAAAATATCTGGGGAATGCAAGTGTTTAAAATGTAAATATCTAATGATGTGTAGTCCATGTGTAATGGTAAATTATTTAACAACAGGAAGTTATACTACTCCACCTGATACCGTATGTAAATTAACTCATATGCGTGTAGGGGCGTTTGGTGAAAAGACTACTTAGCTGAATGTATAGTTGTAGCAATGTTCCACTTAATTGTGGTTCAAAATATATAAAGGAGGAGAAAAAATGCAGTATTCAGAACCTAAAATTATGGAAATCTCGTTGGAAGTAAAAGGTGTTGAACGAGATAATAGTGCTGATGGACCATCTAAATGCAGCAATTCTTGCTGTTACTACCGAGATGGAGCAACATGGTAAATTTACCAATGAGGTCGTTGCTTAGTAGGACATGTTTTCTGCTAAGCAACAGATTTGAGCACCATACAATAGATGACCAAACTTAGTTTTAAAAGGAGGTGCAGTTTCTTATAATATGGTGCTAAATAGTTTAAATGTATATTTTTTGGAAAAATAAAAAATCTGGAAGTACTGGAGACAGAAAATGCGTGACAAAAAATGTATATATTATATAAG
>CAZUVY010000171.1:0-2818 GCA_964623905.1 uncultured Faecalimonas sp. | reverse complement strand
AACTTATTGTTGTTGGATTACCATTTATCATCATTATTTTCTTATTTAATGAAATATCTATAACATTGTAAGATGTTCGTGCAATTTCATATGTGTTACGGCAATTTTTCGTTAAAAGTAACTTACATTCGGAATTTGTTATCCACGTTGGAACCGCTTGTGTCGTCAATAACTGATTTTTATCATAGAACACAAACAAGTGACCTTCTTTTAATTCCATGTAATCTTTAAAATATACAATTTCTTCTTGTTGAAAATCTTGACCTTCATCGATTATTATATCATCATAATCAAGTACATTCCAATCAATTTTCAAAAGCTCATTTGCCCTTTTTTCTTTAGTTGTAGTGTCAACTCCTGGACGATATTTTGCTATAAATGTATGAATATTACAATATGTAACATTTTCATATGGATACATTCGTTGTAAGTATGAAAAAAGAAATTTATTAAAACAAAGAAACAATACCTTTCGTCCATCTAACCCGAAACGTCTCGCAGCTTCTTTTGCAATTAATGTTTTCCCCGTTCCAGCAACCCCTTGTATAGTTGCACTTTTTTGTTCGGAAATATAATCAAGGAGACCTGTTTGTTCGTTTGTCATCTTTAAAAAAGCATGGTCTAACTCACCCTTACGTGCGCCTGGTGCAGTTATCAACTCAAAATCACAAGCAATAGCTTCTAAAATTTTATTATATTCATCATCCGAAACATTGACTTTTTCTCGTGATGAATAAAAATCAAATACGTCGTAAATTGCTTGTCCCTTTTTTGAAAAATCTTCATCTCCAAGAATAGCGCCTTGGACTTCTCGATATTTCAATGGAAAATGAGATAATTTATTTTTAATTTCACAAGTTGAAAACCACACAGCAGCTTCAACAGGAAAACGATTACTTAAATCTGGAGCTATTTTATCCAGTATTTTGCGATAATGATATATACCATCAATAGCTTGAGAAAGAGGATCATTCTTTTTTTCAGGATTAAGAATGCTAACTTCATTTGTCAGTTTATTAATTTGATGGAATATACCTCCTTGAACTTGGATATCTCCACCTTTTACCTCAAGTACTAAAGCTCCGAGGTTTTTGTTTAAGATTAAAAAATCATTCTCTTTCCAGGTAGATTTCCATTTATGCCCTTTTTTTACCCATTGGACAGAGTGAAAAATTGTAAAATTCTTACCTAATTGCTCAAGAAGTTCATATACCCTTATTTCAGAATAAGGAACATCTGACAAATCTTCCTTAATTGGATATATCTGTGCCATATCAACTCAACTCTCCCTTTATCTTGTTGTAATCAATTCCGTAAATTCGGTATGCATGCCACCCCTTACTTTCAAAATAGTCTAATGTTCTATCAGAAGTATCTTGTTGACAAATTAATGTGTCTTTTGATGGCCAAGACATAAGAATATCATTACCTTCATCGGATTTTTTTATGACGGTTTCCAAATATTCAGGTATTGGAATATCTTGAGACATTAATTGCTCTATAATGATCTTTTCACTATCATCAAAGAAGGTTGATAATTCATTCCAATTATGAAACATATTTGTTGCATATGAATGTTCTTTATCGATAGATCGACTCATTTTTGTGGCTTTTACAGTTTTGGTATCTATGCCGCAAAGCACATCATAACCAAGAAAATATTCCTCTATATAATCCCAGCGTTCCTCATCTGATTTTAATTCATTAAAGAACTTCAAAAGAACCGCTACGTCTCGATCATGTTTTTGCTTAGCTTTAGAAACATAGGTATTTGAATAAAAAGTATTTCCTAAAACAATATTTTTCACTTTGTTAGGATCATTTAAACGAATAAAGATCTCTGGTTCTTCACCGCCTGCTATTTCATAAGTAATATAGTCAAAAATTGATAACAACTTTAATGTTGTATTAGAAAAATCATCAGATGTTAAATTCATAAAGCCCGAATAAGATACAACATTCCCAGCTTGGTGGATATTATGCATGATTTTTGATTTAATAACAGGTCGTCGCATCATTTCTTTAAAGTTTCCATGTGTAAGTGTATAATTAGTTTTACCAGAAGCATCATTAATTCTACGTTTGATACATTTTCCCTTTGGATCTACTAAATCAAATAGTGAGTTTGCTATAATTCTGGCTTTTGCCATACCATATCGCTCACGAATAAGTTTTGCAAAGTCTTCAGTAGTAAAAAAAGATTTTCTAAAATTCTCATATAATAAATTGGATATATATTCAAAATCTGTCAAAATAAGTTCTCTGAGTTCAGACATTAAATATTCATTTCTCGTCTCAATGCTTACTCTTTGCCGAGGATGAATATATGAACGTATTGATGGCATAATTTCTACTTTATCCTTAGCTGTTGAGTTGGCATTAAAATACCAATATTTAAATTGTGGAAATGAAATATTGGGATGAAATTCTTCCCAAATTCGTTTTAAATCAATAGTATATATATCACCACCATCACTTAGTGTAGAGCCATCCGCTTGCAGTTCTTTGTAACGTCCTTTTTCTATAAATTTCATACACGTCCCATATTTTGAGGCAAGAACCTTATCCTCGTGTTCTTTAGAGATACAAACAAATGCTTTTGTAAACACACTTTGTGGACGTGAGATAAGCACTTTAAACGGGAATTTATTTTGAAAATCTTTTTCAATCATTAAAAGGCAGGTTTTTAATTTATTAATGCAATCACCTTCATCCTTACCATTGAAAATATAAGTAAAGGATTGAGGTGAAATCAAAAAACTTCTGGCACCTTTTTTGCTTTTATAGGTGTCGTAAATACCCTCAAGAACCTTTTTTA
>CAZUVY010000170.1:0-2822 GCA_964623905.1 uncultured Faecalimonas sp. | reverse complement strand
AACACATGAAAATACAATGGAAGCAATAAAGAGAATAAAGATGTTGAAGATGTAATTGAGGACTCCCAGAGCTGCGAAGGCTTTGGGAGTTTTTTAGACATTGTTTTTCTAAAAAAGGTCACACAAAAAGTAATAAAAATGTGATTTTAATCACATTTTTATGTAAAAATATGTGATAACAGTTGAAAAAGAACAGAAAACACAATATGGTGCCTGTGCAGGTTCATTGCTGGGGACCGCATTGGCGAAAGCATCTTTGTTTCTATGTAAAATTAATATTGTAAAAGAAACCTTTTTCACTATATTTCTATGGATTTTAGCTAGGAAAGCATGGAAAAAGTTTCTATATCATTTTTTATAGTAATCAGAAACCTAAAATAAGAAAAAAGAGTTTCCAGTGGAAATGAATTTATGTATAGAAACTTTTGAACTATTATAGAGCTCAAAAATCCCTATTAAAGCTCAAAAATAGTTTCTGGAAGGACAAAAATTCCATATAGAAACCAGGTGCTTGTTCTGTTAAAACGCAATTGACGCATATTATATTTGTATGATATATTTTAAATACAGATAGTCTTAAAAAGACTATTTGGAGCTTTAGTGATGATTGACAT
Source organism: uncultured Faecalimonas sp. (assembly GCA_964623905.1). GTDB lineage: Bacteria > Bacillota > Clostridia > Lachnospirales > Lachnospiraceae > Faecalimonas. Next base: position 2,208 of record CAZUVY010000170.1, on the reverse strand, counting down.
AAAGACCCTATCTTTATTATTTCATTTTCGGGAGAGATTCTGTCTCCTATTGTCTAAAATTCATCCCGACATCTGGGGTATTTCAAATCAAACTAAAATAAAAAGAAAACAAAATATCATTGCTGAAAGTCCGTATATACGTTAAAATAAAGACAGGAACTTTATATAGTTTTCGGAAAGGATACTATTTGGAGGAAAAAGAAACAAAAATCAGTCAACATGAAGATATTTCTGAAAAAGCAGCTTGGCAGTTCTTCAAAGACGAAGTCATGGCTTTTCTAGGCATTGATGGAAAAGTGGTGAATGTGTTAGCTAACGAAACCATTCATTTGGAATTAAAGAAAATGTTTGAGGATCTGAATTTTCTGATGGAAGACGACACGATCAAGCATTTTGAATTTGAAAGTACGAATGAAGGGCTGAGCGGATTGAAACGCTTTCGAGTTTATGAGGCAATCCTTAGTTATCAATACAAAAAAGCAGTTACGACATATGTACTTTATTCGGGGAAGATTAAAAATCCAATGACAAAGTTTACGGAAGGACTAAATACTTTTCATATTCAGCCGATTATCATGCAGGATAAGAATGCCGATGAAGTGATAGAAAAGCTGCAACAAAAAGTGGAAGCAATGGTGTATGTTATGGCAGACAAATTTTTAGATTCAATGGATATGGAAGCACTAAAGGAGGAACTCAAAATGACAAGACAAGGTAGAATGATGTATGAAGAGGGAAGAATGGATGGAAGATTAGAGGGAATAATCGTGGTCGTAAGAATGTGTAAAAAGCTAGGAGCATTGCAACAGGAAGCTGTAGAACAGATTATGGAAGGATTTGGGAAAACATCAGAAGAAGCACAAAAAGAAGTGGAAAAATATTGGGATGAATGTTAGGAGTACAAAATCGCATATTAGAGTATCCGGGCGATAATTAATAAGCACCATTAGATTCTTGAAATGGGAATCTAATGGTGCTTATTTGTGTCTTGAAGGGCTTATTTCAATAATCAGTTTTTGGTTAGATAATCCTAAAATATAATCTGCGGATACATTGTAGTATTTGCATAAGGAGATAAGATGCCTGATAGGCAGTTCATTGGCACCACGTTCATAACGGGCATACATAGTCTGTGATGTGCCAAGATAATCTGCTATTTGTTGTTGCGTTTTGTCAGAATCTTCACGTAAGTCACGAATGCGTTTAATATAAGTAATTTCATTCATGTATATAGTATCTCCACTTTTTTGAATATGATATCATAGTACATATTTTTACTATTGATTTTAGTAAATATTTGTACTAAACTTAAAGCAAATAAAACGAAATCGATGAAAAGGGGAGAGTCTAATGGATGAAGGATTAAAAAACTTGATCAGAAAAGCTGACCAAGGAGATGTCGGAGCAATGGTTATGGTGGGTGACTGCTATAACAAAGGAATTCAAACGGAAAAAGATGATAGAATGTCACATATCTACTACAAAAAAGCAGCAGATGCTGGACATGTTAAGGCGGCAGCGATGGTAGCTATCGATTATCTGAATGGAGTAGGAGTTTCTAAAGATAAAACAGTCGGAATTAAATATTTACATAGTGCTGCTGATGGTGGAGAATTTTTTGCACAATATTTGCTTGCTTCATTATATAAAGAGGGAGAAGTTACGCTGTTTTTTGGAAAAGAGAAAGCAATAAAATATTATGAAATGGCAGCAAAACAAGGGGATGCAAAGTCTCAAATTGAATTAGCCCTATTGCTTTTGGAAAAGAAAAAGTCATTGGAGGATGTAGTATTTTGGTTAGTGTGTGCTTATTTACATGGAATGCATAAACAATCTTTAAAAGAGAGCGATATAGCGTTAAAAATGTTGAATAACTTTATTGAGAACGGAATTCCAGGAGGAAAGAAATGGATAGAAGAAGTTATAGATACAGTTAAAAAGAAATATCCATCATATACGAAGGCTCCATCTTAAAGAGATAGTTTTGCGATTGCACGATGTATTGCAAAGAATGCAAGTGGTATCGATATTTTCCAATATATTTAGGTGGATGTATTCATAACCATAGTTTGAAAGGGAAAGTTCAAACACTATGTGTGCGGAACAGATATATTGTGCGTCCATTATTAAAATTATTGATAGAGAATAGGTGAAAGTTTGAAACAAAGAGGTAGTGGTTAGAGAAGAATAGAATTGCATAGCAAACAA
>CAZUVY010000169.1:0-2834 GCA_964623905.1 uncultured Faecalimonas sp. | reverse complement strand
CGGCAACCATAACGATTACCGACGGCAAAGTGACTAAAACGGTTGAAATCGCCGTTTACAGGCGCGCAACCGACTTTGAAACGAGCAGTAAGCTTACGAACGAGGAATACGTCATTGCCGGCACTACGCTCAACCTATTCGACAAAGCGCCGCTTGAAACGATTACTCCCGCAGGCGCGGCGTACGGCAAGACGGTTGAGTTCGACTACGACGAATCGATTGCTACGATAGACGAAAACGGCACCGTCACCTTTAAGACGAGCGCAACGCTCACGGTCGACGTTTTAGTTAAACGCGGCAACACGATAGAGGTCAGCAAGACGGTAACAGTCCGCTCGACGCTCGGCAAAGCCATTACCGCGCAGATCAAAAAAGACGGCGTGGCGGCAGGAAACAGCTACACCCTCGACGTCGGCAAGAATATTAAGTTTACCGTAGACGGTCTATTGCCAAGCGACCTTACGCTCAGCGCGCAAACGCTTACGGCAACTCCGTCGGTCAGCGGCGTTGTAACAACTCAAGTCGATGCCGAGAATAAAACGATAACCGTAAACGGCGTCGGCAAAGGCAGCTGCACGCTTACCATAAACGTCGCCGGGTTTAACTACACGGTTAGCTTAACCGTAATCCAAAAGGCAACCGAGGTTAGAATTAAGTATAACGGCAACGTCGTCAGCGAGATTAACACGCTTAACAACACCCTTACGCTTACGGCGGACGTCCTCCCCGTTACAGCAAACGACACGGCGGTTATTTGGTCGGCTTCGAGCGGCGTTTCCGTCAACAACGGCGTTGTAACCTTGCCCGACGCATACGGAACCTATACGGTAACTGCAACCGCGCACGACGGCAGTGGCTGCTCCGCTACGGTAACTATCGTATATAAGGATCTGGACGGATTCGGCTTGACGTATGACGGTAAAACGATTGAAAATAACGGCACCGTGTATATGGCTCATAACGAAGGTAGCGTAACCGTTACTATCGTTACCGAGCCGAGCACGCTGACCGGAGTCAACGTCAACGACTTTGCAGCAACGGCTTTGCAGGGCAGCACGATAAGCTTCGACCAAACGTCGTTTACGATGACGATCACCACGCCTTCTATGAACGACCACTTCGAAGACGTTATAACGGTTACTTACAAGGGCAAATACGAATACAAACTCAACGTTTACCGCTCGGGCGTTCAGTCGATAACCTTTAAATACGTCAATAAAGACCTCGACAATAAATTAGATACGGATTATGGTTATCAACAAATGCTCCTCTTCGGTAATAGGTCGTATTACGGCGGCATCCAAAGCTATTATAAAATGGCAATTGAAGTTGAACCGAGCAACGAATACTTGAAATACGTGAACTTCACAGCCGGCAAGGGGCTTACGATAACGAAAGATGCAAACGACAACTCGTTCGTCTACGTAAACTTCAACGGCTTTGCGGGTAGCTCGCTGGCAGAAATTCTTGCCGACAACTTCACCAACGGCGAAGCAGTCGTTTCGGCAACGGATATCGGCAAAAAGCTCGGCGAGGCGGCTTATTCATACACCTATCACGTCGTAAATGCCGTCAACATCTTCGACGCCGAGGGCTATATCAACGGAGGAACCGATGTCGTTCTCCACGTCAACCTCGGTCACGACGACGAAATCAATAGCGGCTTGCCTAACTGCGTAAGGTTTGAGGGGTACGAAAATAGTTTAAATAAACCTACAATTTACGGCAACGGTTATCTTATCAACTACGCTTACGAAAATAATAGACACACTAAGAAATCATGGGGTAAAACTGTAATCGTCGCAAGCAACGAAAACGGCTATACTCCTGTAAGTATTGCAAACTCAATTAACGTTAAGCTAAAAGGAACAAACGACGTTGTTTCCGGTAATACTAACAGGGAGTATTACTTTATAGAACTTAGTGGCGTAAAGAACGTATATTACTGCGAAGCATATAATATGTACCGTGTAATAGAAAGCTATAACACCACGCCGTATGTAAAACGAAGCTTATTCAGAACATGCGCGGAAAGCGGAGCGATAAGTTCAGCACAAGGCAGCGGCGCCGACGGAACGTCACCAATGACCTTCGAAGACGTTATAATGTTCGATACCGGCAGCCGAGCGATAGAAACACACGCTAACCCGATATACGTAAAAGGTTTCTTAGACGTATACAACTTCCAGAATAAATCTGCACTGAAAAAAGCTCTTCCTGTCGGTCAATTAATCGGCGGCGGTGTATTCGATGAAATAACATCTGCAAATGCAGACCTTATAGAGACGGTAAACGGCGAAAAATGGTTTAACATGGTAGGTCTTTCGGCAAAAGATAACGACAAAAAAATGTACTATTACACCGAAGGATATACCGAAAACTCGGGCTATAAACTAATAACCACAAACGAACCGGCGGTCAATGGACTAAAGAAAATTGAAATAACCTATGCTCTAGTTAATAAGTTCTCTATTTGGAGCTACCCGAATACGAGCAATTATATCCGCTGGAGCGATCAGTTCAATGCAGACGGCTCGCTTAATAACAGTAAGATGATAAGCACGACTTGGAAGATTACAAGGCTTCAACAACAACCTAACGGTTAAAAATAAATAGTCGGGCAAAACCGTAACTTAATAGTCGAGCCTAACAGTTCGAACCAACCTGCCAAGCCTTAAAACTTAGTGGTCAAAACCAAAACTGACAAATAGTCAAGGCTAAACTAAATAGTAGCGGATAAAAACCAAGTAGTTAGGACTAAAAACCAACTAAGTAGGCGAAACTAAAAAACTTAAAAAAGGGCTGAGCAAGTTCATTCAAACTTGCCCTGCCCT
>CAZUVY010000168.1:0-2867 GCA_964623905.1 uncultured Faecalimonas sp. | reverse complement strand
AAATGGTAGTCAAACAATCTTTGCGAGTTTCTGCAACCAAAAAGTGTTTGAGTATCCAAGCTTGAAATCGGATCGTCAATTACAAGAATTTTATTCTTTATAGTTTGATCTTTATCAAAAGCCCCCTTTAATATGGGGACAATTTCTTATTGCATAATTGTTTTTAGATATTCATACGTTTTGTCGTAATATTCTGGCTTACGCGTATCGTCCAACAAATCGCCGTATGGAATATAGATTGCCATTCCTTGTCTTGCGCGCGTTAACAGTACTCGATACGCATTTTTGAGATACATCCTTTTATCTTCCGAATTAACGTTTTGCCACTTGTTTCCAACGAAATTGTTGTAAGTCCAATTTGTTCCATCGAACCGGAAATCACCATCCCATGCTACGATTATATAATCCAATTCGAGCCCTTGTATGTCAAATTCACTCACAACATCTTCCAAATAATAACTCGACCTGACATCGTGCTTATCGTTAAGGAACCAATTTGCCACATTTATTTCATTTTTGACAAATATCCCAACTGGTTTTAAGCGCAGAGCGCCACTGCTTGCTATAAGGCCATATCTCGTCGTGCCTTGACAGTGTGACTTAGTCCAGCTTTTTGCATCTTCAAGATTTCTTGTTAATAAAATGGGATATTTATCTTTGATTCGTTGATACAAACGTCTTGCTTCTTTGGTATCCACATCGAGCACTGCTTTTACAAATGCGGCTAAATCCGGCGTTCTAAATGAGCGCATTGCGGTTGCCAAATGCAAATCTGCGTCCTGATGGACATTTAGACCGTCAAATAAAAAGGATAAAGTACGATTACGGCGATACTCCGTATCATTTAATTCTGGAGACACATATACATCCCAGTCTGGATAAGAGCGACGAAGAGAATCAAACCACTCGATTAATCCAGCCTCACCGGTATTTATTTCTTGTCCACCACCCACAAGGCAAACTATAACAGCCCAATCTTTATGTCTGTCTAAGGTGTTTATCAAAAATTCGGGTTCGCTATATTGGAAACCATCAATCCCTTTTTTCTGCGCCATGAAATTGGCAATCTGTGCGTGTGTCCAAGCGCGTTGTGCCTCATCAAAAATTGCAATCCTCTCGGGAGGAACATTTTCATTCCCAACAAAAGAATCTCGATATTTATGGATTATTTGAATAAATGTAGATGTTTCTCTTAGGGCTGTTTTCTTGTCAATCTTGGATGACGCGTTTTTGCTTTGTTCAACCTTATCTCTTGCAAGCGCTTCCTGCAACACGGTTACCAACGGAAAGTTTCCCGATAAAAACACAGCGTGTTCACCCTTTTGCGCATCAGAGCGCTCTATGGCAAGGTTCAGTCCGATCAATGTTTTTCCAGCACCAGGGACGCCAGTCACAAAACAAATTGATTTGCGGTTGTTTGATTTGCTATATTCAATTATTTTGTTTACCTTTTGCGTTGTTACAGTTAAATTTTTGGTACCGGCATCGTTTCGCGTTATTTCATGCACATTATGCCCGCGATACAGCGCTTGCGCCGCTTCGACTATTGTAGGTGTGGGCAAATATTCTGAGTTTTGCCAAATAGAATAGTCAAATGCGTTTTCTATATATTGAGTTTTAACAACATTTATGGCTTCTCGAATATTGTCTTTATTGCATTTAATTGGAACTAGTATCCGTTCATTTTCACAAACGGTTAATGTTTCGGCGGGTGCTTTGGTAGAAACAATGATTGGGACAATCAGCCTGTCGTGACTTTCTTTTTGAAAATTTCTTAAATCAAGCGCATAATCGTAAACTTGGTCATAGGTGCTTGATTTATATTCCGTATCTCCACATTTAAACTCCAACACATAGACAATATTTGCATGTAGAATCACAACGTCAACACGTTTGCCCATGCGGGGGATAGTATATTCAAAGATAATTTGTCCTTCTTCAATGCCGTCTAATTGTTGCTTCAAAATGATTATTTCTGTTTCCCATGTATTCTTTTGTTGCAAACGAATTTCCGAATGAGGATCGTTTGAACATATTTGTCCCAAGATTTCATCATTTGATTGTTGCAAGAATTCGCATATAGAAGACGAATAGTAAAAATTAGCGTTTCTCATAGCACCATGTTAACCACCTTAATATTATTTTCTTTGTCCAAATTTTCTTTGACCAAAGGTTGCTTTTATGGCCATATTGATTATCTGTTTACTCATTAATTTCTTCTTCAAGTTTCGCCATTGCTTCCATAATTTCATCGAAGGCCGGTTTTTCACCAAAGAGCATATTTTGCATATGCGCATAATCGGTGCGAAGTTTAGACATGTTATAGTCAGGTGGCAATAATCTCATCGTTCCGCATTTCGCGAGATCGTATCTTGCCCACGGACAGCGATAAAACTTGTCCTTAAATTTTACAACACGCTCCAACAGATTTTTATCTGCAAGCGCACTGTCTTTGACGGACGACCTCATCATTTTGTATAAATCGTAGTAGTGTCGTGAATATCTCGAAGGAAACGGGCGATCTTCCGGGCGAAACGCCTCTCTATGTAAAATGGTGACCTTTTCCCAAAATGTGCGTTCCGGTAAAACCGTCAAAACATCAGTAGAAGGCTGAGTAAACAACCTTTCGTAAAGTTGAGCCGAATAAGGAGTAATGGTCGCTTCTTTTACAGGCGTCCAAGCAGCAAGCGCACCGATTTCGAGTCGTATTTCTTGCAAAATAGACGAATCTAAAAAACTGTTCGGGTATACGATTTTTACCGTTTGCGGATCATTATCGTCGATAAAACAGTTCACTTTTTTGCCAAGTTCGGCGGTTAAATCCGCAAGCAAGGCAGGCAAAAAGTTGTCTCGCAAAAATACTTCGG
>CAZUVY010000167.1:0-2902 GCA_964623905.1 uncultured Faecalimonas sp. | reverse complement strand
GACAGCTTATTTAAGTGCGCCTATTTACGGCTGTCCTCTACTTTCTTTCACACTATCATCTATCGTATACCCACGATACGGTTCAGATAACCTGTACAATTCTTTTGTCTGGAAATCAATTAGACAGTATCCTGAACATCCATTATTTTCTTCATCCTCATTATTAATCTGATCTTCATAAAAATCGGCCAACGTATCAAGACAAGTCTGGCACAAACGTTCTTCCAACAAGTCGAAATTCACTTCATCTTTATCAGACACACTAACATCCACATTGGTGTATCCCCTATCCGGATTGCCATGTATTACAACAGAACCATATCCATCCCCAAACGAATTTATCATCGTGGATGAGCCTCCTTGCTGGAATAATTCATTCCCGTCATCATCAAAATCTCTCACACGAGTTTCTGAAATATGAAGGGAGTTCAGATGTACAATACCAAGACTTTCCTTCTTCGAATAATACCCCATCAGACTATCATCAGCCTCTCCACATAAGAAACAGTTTTCCTGTTCAATAGTTGATTCCACCTCAATATGGAATTCTTCCTTATCTACTGTCGCACTGTTTGGTTGACTTTCAGAATTTTCGCTTTGTCCGCATCCGTTTAATAACATTCCGCCTAACAATAACATAATTACAATTTTTTTCTTCATACCCGTTTCTCTCCCAAAATAAAAAGAGCAACCTGCAATTGGGCTGCTCTCATGATCTAATGATACCTTTCATATACGCTTTTACTAATGCTCTTCCTTGCTCATCCATATCGTTCCATATGGCCAGAAGTTCCTTTTGTTCTTCTGTTAAATCTGGCGTCATATTATCTCCGGCAAAAAATTGTGCAAGGGTAATATCCAATCCCATACAAATCTTTTCCAAAGTCTGTATAGTAGGAATACTTTTACGATTCAATAATGTTGAAATCGACGATTGTGCTATCCCTGCTTTTTGAGCCAAACGATAACGGCTAATCTGCTTCTCCTCACAAAGTTTTTCTATTCTATCTATAATATAGTTCTCATCAACCAAGTAAAATACACCTCATTTCCGACACACTTATAGTTATTGTATCTGGAAACTTGTATTTTATTTAGATTGTATATTCCGATGTATTTTGCTTCGGAGTTGCGAATGTTTTGAGTAAAAAAAAGAGGCACCAAGCCATGCCAATTGTACATAATTATTGTAGCACCGGAAATTCTTACTGTCTATTACCAACACTTACAATTTTCTTATAAAGTTATGTAATCCATCTTTCTTTCATTGATTTGTTGTTTCTAATCTACAAAAAAATGTAGAAAATCACACCAAATCACTACTTTTCCGTCCCCACCTGAAAAGTAGAAGGCTTTATTCTAACTTAGAGCAAGTTCCACCATGTTAAACGAAAATGATTTTTCATCAATTTCTCACATGGTAACTTGTTGGTGATTACGCTTCCCCAAACCCTCGTTTTTGGTTCCTGCTTGCGCAGTCACAGTTTTGCTAAGTCTTCCAACTTATCAAAGGAGGTGCATTTTCAATGGCACGAAAAAAGAAAGAATTTCCGCCTGTAAAAGAACGCTTTATAGGTTTTCGAGTTACCGAAGACCTTTACCAAGTAATCGAAACCGAAGCATCCCAAGCAAAAATGTCTGTATCTGAATACTGTCGTTCTGTTGCAACCAACAAACGAATCATCTTAAAGAAAGAAATAGTTTTCAATACTCCAGAACTGCTTTCTGCCCTCTCCAATCTCGGAAAGATTGGTAGCAATCTAAACCAGATAGCACGTCATCTAAACGAAGGGGCTTCTATGAATCCGGCATTAAAAAAAGAAGTGATCCTCTCCTTCCTGGAGCTGTAGCTCCTAAAACAAAAACAGGGATAAGCTCTCTATACTTACCCCTGCCTCAATTATTTTGTTTCAATTTATGGAGTTGTTACTCCATTTTTTGACCTTAAAGGAGGCTTTCTTCCTTGCTCTAACGCAACCTCCCGATAGTGTTGTTTGCGTGCTTCACTGAATGGTTTTCGGATGGTGATCAGATTTTTTTGAATCCGATATACCTTACAACGATATCCATAGCGTTTCACAAATTTACAAGCATCCGGAAACTCTTTTTCCAGCATGGTCAATCGTTCCATCAGTTTTTTGTTGTGGGTATAAACGTCAGCGAACTCTTCTTCTTCATTGAAGTTGATGATAGTCTCCTGCTCATACTTGCTTAATTTCATCGTAAGCAGCCACCACCTGTTCCAAGACCTCTCTCATGAGCATGAAGCATAGCGAGAACAGATCGATTCGTTTCTTCCTCCTCTCGTTTCTGCTTCTCTTTTCTGGCTCTGGAAACGGCTTCCTCATATCTTCTCAATCGTTCCAACATTTTCTTTTCTTCCATGTGAACCTCCTATAAAGAGACTTCTGCTGCACGAAGCGGAGTCTTCTTTTCACCTACCATAGCCTTCGCAGCTTCTTTCTTTTCGCCCAGCTTATCCATAACAGACTTCTTTTTTGCAGTTCTTTCCGCTTCTGCTTTCTTCTCAATTCTTTCTTCAAAAGCAGAGGCTTTCTCAAAGACTTTATCAATCGGATCATAATGGTAAACCTCATCCGTCAATCTATCCCAAGGTTCCACCTGTGTAGCATTGATTTCCACCACCATTGCTTCCAGCTCTTTTGCTGTGAGTGCACCATTATCCGGCAAAATGATTGTCTCATGCACAGACGATGGAAGAATAAAATAATCTCCTTCTGTCATTTCTGCCAGTTTCTCCATCATTCCTGGATAAAAAATAACCGCAGCACCATTGACTCCTACGTCATTTGTTACTACGGTCATTGCATTATCGTCCGGTTCAGGAAATTCCTTTAAAAATTCCTCAATCAATTCATCCGGCATACCATCCTGTTTCATA
>CAZUVY010000166.1:0-3031 GCA_964623905.1 uncultured Faecalimonas sp. | reverse complement strand
CGGCATTACACCAAATCTTGGAATTGCATCTCAGATCATTCTGATTGTCTTAATGTACATTGGCAGAGTGGGAGGACTAACACTGATCTTCTCGGCTCTCTCAGGGAATCAAGGAAATACGGCACGGCTGCCGCAGGAAAAGATAACGGTTGGCTAAGGAGGTACCTATGAAATCCATATTATTAATTGGGCTTGGTCGTTTTGGAAGACACATCGCCCTAAAGCTGAACGCTTTGAACCATCAGGTGATGGCTATTGATCACAATGAGGAACGTGTAAATGCGTTGCTGCCCTTTGTAACAAATGCACAGATTGGTGACAGCACAAACGAAGAATTTCTTTCTTCTCTCGGCATTGGAAACTACGATGCCTGTATCGTAGCGATTGGCGATAATTTTCAAAATTCGCTGGAAACTACATATCTTCTGAAAGAACTTGGCGCAAGAAAAATCATAGCCAGAGCATCAAAGGAAATGCAGGAGAAGTTTCTTCTGCGAAACGGTGCCGACGAAGTGGTTTATCCGGAAAAACAGCTGGCAGCATGGACGGCCATACGTTGTTCCTCTGATCATATTCTGGAGTATATCGAATTGGATGATGAATATGCAATTTTTGAGGTAGAGATACCCTCCAGTTGGAGCGGAAAAAGCATTCTGGAGCTGGATATTCGAAAAAAACACGGCCTCAATATCCTTGGAGTCAGGACAAACGGAAAACTGAATATGAATATCACTCCAAACACAGTATTTCGATATGGCACATCCGTTTTGGTGCTTGGTCAAGAAAAAACAGTTCACAAGTGTTTCCGCACTTGATTTATTATCCGTAAAAAAGGCTAAAGGAGGTGTTTCTGATGAAAGAATTATTCCTGATTCCCATCATGCTGGCAATATTTGGCTTTGGTTATTATTTGATGGCGAAGATTGACAGCTTCATAGAGGAAAACCGCCGCCTGATCCATGCGGAAAACAGACAAAACAGAGCGCACATCCGTATTGCCGCAGAGTCTCCGATGCTTCTGGATTCGATTGCAGTACAGCTCACATCGTATTCTCGTGCCAACCCATTTGTCGAGTTTTTTCTGAGTTCGGGAAAAGCAGAGCGCATCTTGCAAAAACTCATGGACGGCACATTGGATATCGCAATTCTGGCAGAAGATAACAATCTTTCTTTGAATGAAAACCATTCAATGTTTCGGATTCCATGTCGAACAGGAGAATTTTTATCTACAGCACTTGGTTTATCTGTTGAAAGTATTGATGAAGAAAAATGGGCTTTCGTTGTATGGAATAAATCGATACAGTCCAAATCTCGTGACCGTGTATTATTTGCCATAGAAGCAGAGTATTGTTCACTGAAATGCGGATATGCGGATTATCTGGAGTGATTGTTTACATCTGACCGGTGGAAAAAAGAAATTCTTTGTGATAAAATATTAAAGAGGAGGTGAGGATGATGACACAGAACATACAGGAACAAAAAAGAATGGATTCGAATGAGCACATCCTTGCTTGCCTTTCTTCCGCACCCTCCAACGCAAAAATCATCCGAACTGCGGCACGAATGGCAAATGCCTTTGACAGCCAGTTTACTGCGTTGTTTGTGGAAACACCGGATTTTTCTGTTGCTTCGAAAGAAAACAAAGAACGTTTGCAGGAAAACCGGAAGCTGGCAGAACAGCTTGGAGCTAATATTGAAACCGTGTATGGCGAAGACATCCCATATCAGATTGCGGAGTTTGCACGCATTTCGGGTATTACAAGAATCGTTCTTGGACGTAGTGCTGTTACCCGCCGCCATCTGTTTGGAAAGCCGACTTTGACAGAATTGCTCCTGACCTACGCTCCGGATATCGACATACATATTATTCCGGATAAAACCGTTGACACCACATATAACCCCAAAAGAGCGAGAAAAAAGCATCATAATCTGCGTGTGCTGAAAAATGCATTCACAAGTCTGCTCATTTTGCTTTTTGCAACGCTATTAAGTCTGCTTTTTCATGAGGTCGGCTTTACGAACCCTAATATCATCATGGTCTACATTCTTGGGGTTCTCTTGACCTCTGTCGCCACGTCACATCAGATATATAGTTTGATATCTTCTGTTGCCAGTGTGTTTGTTTTCAATTACCTGTTTACGGAGCCTCGTTTTTCACTGACGGCTTATGAAACCGGTTATCCGGTCACCTTTGTGGTTATGTTTCTAACTGCTTATATTTCCGGTACGTTTTCCATTCGTTATAAGGAGCAGGCACGAGAGTCCACGAAGATCGCACGCCGCACAAAGATTCTGTTTGATACGGATCAGATGCTTTCCAAGGCACATGGACGAAATGAGATCATTCATGTGGCTGCTGAACAAATTATGAAACTGTTGGGACGAAGCATTGTAATTTTTGACAATCTGAGCGGACGGTTGTCAGAGCCGATCCTATTCCATACAAAAACAGACAAGACATATGATTGGGAAAAAGAACAGAAGGCTGCGGAGTGGGCATTGAAAAACAATCATGCTGCCGGTGCCACAACGGAATTGTTCCCTGAGAGTCACTATCTATATCTTGCGATTCGGGTTAATGAACGGGTATACGGCGTGATCGGGATCGATGCTTCGGTCGGAGAGCTTGACGCGTCCGAGCATGATGTTCTTCTTTCGATCCTCGGTGAAACCGCATTGGCTTTGGAAAATGACCGGAATATCCGCGAAAAAGAAGCGGCAGCCGTTTTGGCGGAAAGTGAACAGCTTCGTGCCAATCTCCTCAGAACGATCTCCCATGATCTGCGTACACCGCTGACGACCATTTCCGGCCATGCCGACAATCTGCTCAGCAATGCAGACTGCTTTGACCGTGAAACAAAGCAGCAGATCTATGCCGATATTTATAATGACTCCATATGGCTGACCGATCTGGTTGAAAATCTGTTATATGCCACACGCATTGAAGACGGGTATATGATGCTGCAGACCTCGACGGAGCTGCTCAGCGAAATGATAGAAGAAGCGATGCAGCACATCGGCAGGAAAGCAG
>CAZUVY010000165.1:0-3049 GCA_964623905.1 uncultured Faecalimonas sp. | reverse complement strand
CTATTTTTCTTGGAGAAGTGTTGATTTTTGGTTTTGGTCTGTGCTATACTTTCTATCTACATAAAATTAGAGTCTATCTAAGTTAAAAATTTTATATGTCGATTAGACATATCTGATCTTCAAAGCCATTCGGCAAAAGATTTCAAAAGAATGAACAATTGAATAAGATTATGGTATACTATAGTTAGCAAAATTTGTTTTCGTGCTCATTTTGTCTGATTGTAGTTATCAGGAAAGTGAGGAAAATGAGCAAGAAAACAGAGGATGAAAATTTAAATACAGCATATGATGATGCATATCATACGCTGCTGACAGATTGTCCACAATTGATTGTACCTGTGGTAAATGAAGTGTTTCACAGGCAGTATGCGTTTCGGGAAGATGTGAAAAGAAGTAACGAAAAGTATTTTATTAATCGACAGGATGGTGGACAGCTGCAAAGAATTGCAGATTCTAATATAGAAATAAAGGAAACAAAATACCATATCGAATGTCAGAGTACGGTTGACGGGAGTATGGTTACAAGAATGTTTGAATATGGTGCACAATCAGCATTAAACGATTCAACTTTGGAGGAATCTGTGTTGACTGTAGAATTTCCGCATGTAGCAGTTCTTTATTTACGACATAATTCAAAGACACCTGAAAATATGAAAATCAGGATAAAAACGCCAGATGCAGAGTGCAGTTATAATGTTCCTATAGTGAAGTTGCGGGATTATTCACTGGATGAGATTTTTAATAAACAGCTTTATTTTTTGATACCGTTTCATATTTTTACATACGAAAAGAAGTTTATCCAATTGGAGAAGGATGAGGCGCAGCTTAAGGAATTGAAGTTGATTTATGGTGAGATTGTAAGTCGTTTAAATGAATGCGCCAAAACTGGAAAGATTACAGAGTATGAGAAAAGAACGATTATGACAATGGGCAGAAAGGTTTTACGAAAGATTGCAGCGAAATATCAAAATGTAAAAGAAGGGATAGGTGAAATTATGGGTGGAAAAGTTTTAGATTATGAAGCGAAAGATATTCTGAATCAGGGAATTAGTCAGGGTATTAGAACAACTGCCAGAAAGATGCTGGAAGAGAATCTGCCTGTAGAGCAAATTATAAAATTTACGGGACTGACAATGGAAGAGATATTATCCCTACAACAAACAAAATAATAGATTGAGAAAATGCGGATTTGTAAAAATATTAGATAAAAGGATATCAGATTGACTTTTTTGTGCAAATTCATTAAACTATAGGTAGCAATATTTTAAAAGGATAGGTGAACGACAATGTATATGGAAGATTACAAACGTTGGCTTGCAGCTGATCTCGAAGATGCAGCATTAAAAGCAGAACTCGAATCAATTGAAGGCAACGAAGAAGAAATTAAAGACCGTTTTGCAGTAGCTCTTAAATTTGGTACTGCTGGTTTACGTGGTGTGTTAGGTGCAGGTTCTAACCGTATGAATATTTATGTAGTACGTCAGGCTACACAAGGTTTAGCAAACTGGGTAAAAACACAAGGCGGAAATCAATTAGTTGCGATCAGCTATGACAGCCGTATTAATAGTGATGTATTCGCAAAGACAGCTGCATGTGTACTTGCTGCTAACGGAATCAAAGTTCGTATCTATGATGCACTTATGCCAGTACCAGCACTCAGCTTTGCTACACGTTACTATGAAGCAAACGCAGGTATCATGGTTACAGCTTCTCACAACCCTGCAAAATACAATGGTTATAAAGCATATGGTCCAGATGGATGCCAGATGACAGATGAAGCAGCAAATATCGTTTATGCTGAGATTCAAAAAACTGACATTCTTGAAGGCGCTAAGATGATGTCATTCGAAGAAGGTATGGCAGCAGGTCTTATCGAATACGTTGGAGATGACTGTAAAGAAGCTCTTTACGATGCAATCAAAGCTCGCAGCGTACGTCCAGGTCTTTGCAAGACAGCAGGATTAAAATTAGTTTATTCTCCATTAAATGGTTCTGGTTTAGTTCCAGTTATGAGAATTTTAAATGATATCGGTATCGATGATATTACAATCGTACCAGAACAAAAATATCCAGATGGCAACTTCCCAACATGCCCATATCCAAACCCAGAAGTATTCGAAGCTCTTCGTTTAGGATTAGAATTAGCAGAAAAAGAAGGCGCTGACTTAATGTTAGCTACAGACCCAGATGCTGACCGTGTTGGTATCGCAATGAAATGCCCAGATGGTACATATGAATTAGTATCAGGAAATGAAGTAGGAGCATTATTATTAGATTACATCTGTGCAGGACGTATCGAAAAAGGTACAATGCCTGAAAACGCAGTAGCTGTAAAATCACTTGTATCTACACCACTTGCAGATGCGATCGCAAAACACTATGGTGTTGAAATGCGTAACGTATTAACAGGATTCAAATGGATCGGTGATCAGATCGCTCAGTTAGAAGCAGCAGGCGAAGTTGACAGATTTATCTTTGGTTTCGAAGAAAGCTATGGTTACTTAGCAGGACCATACGTACGTGACAAAGATGCTGTAATCGGTTCTATGTTGATCTGTGAAATGGCAGCATACTATAGAAGCATTGGTTCTTCATTAAAACAAAGAATGGAAGAAATCTACGCTGAATATGGACGTTACTTAAATAAGACTGACAGCTACGAATTCCCAGGACTTTCTGGTATGGACAAGATGGCTGGTATCATGAGCGATTTGCGTCAAAATCCACTTACAGCAATTGGCGAATATAACGTAGTAAAAGTAACAGACTACATGAAGCCAGAAGAAACAGGACTTCCAGCAGCTAACGTATTAGTATACGACTTAGAAGGTGGAGCACAGGCAATCGTTCGTCCTTCAGGAACAGAACCAAAGATCAAGACATACTTTACAACATTAGGTAAAGATTTAGCAGAAGCTCAGGCACAAAAAGATGCTTTAGCAGCAGCTTTAAAACCAATTTTCTCATAAGAAAAGCGATATGAATTTACAGAGGCGGATTACCTGAAAAGGTGATTCGCCTTTTTTTATATATTAGGAAATTGCTCGAT
>CAZUVY010000164.1:0-3098 GCA_964623905.1 uncultured Faecalimonas sp. | reverse complement strand
AACCGGTAGCACTCTGGGAAATATTTATGAACAATACCGCCCATCATGTACTTATGCTGATTTTCCTCTTTTCGCTTCTGCTGACTTGCCTTTCTCTTAGCTTCTGCAAGTCTTGCCTTAGCCTGCTCCACAATCTTCTCTGCCTTTAATACCTCTGCTGTTTTTTCGTTATTCTGTAACATGATTTCATTCTCCTTTTTCTTGATTTTTTGCACCAAAAAAGGCGGTCATGGTTTTGATTTTCCATGCCACCTTTTGGTGTTCATTATTAAATTAAAGTGCGGTACAACCTGAAATTTGTACCTCTATTTGCTATATCTTATTTCTTCCATAACCCATGTAAATTGCAGTACTCATAGGCTGCCACAAATTCTTCTCCATCCGCAAGTTTAAACTCTGCTCTTGGTTTATCTGTATATTCTAATTTCACTTTCTGACTACCTCTTGTTGTTTCAATAGCAATCCACTGAATATAATGTGCTTCTACCATTGGATGTTCTACTTCACCAACTTCAACAGTCACCTTGTCTCCATCCACTATTATAACAGGTACATGCTTCTCATGCGCTCCCTCACTGGTTCCCGGTACAATCTCTGTCATCTTCTGACCACAGCACATAACCGGAACACCCGACTCCTTCACATATTCAATGATATTTCCACAATGCTCACAAATATAATATTTCATATAACAAACCTCCCTATTAATAATTCTCTTTACGTACTTCTAAATATGCCTGTGGATGATTACATATGCCTCTAGTAGATATGGGGATTACTCCCCATACCCCTACGCAAAACCGTACGTGCCCTATTAAGGCATACGGCTTTTCACTTTATATTCATACTACCTGTAAAACAGGCTTACCTTGATACTTGGTTCTAATAACGGGAATGTTCTAATCAACCCATTATTGAATGTATCCCATGTGTAACTGCGTCTCTGACTTCTGCGGTTTAACCATTTAAACAACAGTTTCTTTGTAATACATAGAAATGATTTCACTTCCCTTGTATTGTCCGTTACACCATAGTATTGGTAATGTCCACGCAGTTTTGCATTGATAGTCTTGAATATCCATTCCAACGACAATGCCCTGTGGTTCATTATCCATTCTTTCATTGCTCTTATTTTACTGCGTAGCTTCTTCTTACTCGTTTTTACTCTGCAACGGAAAAACTGCTTCTTTCCATCCATTCCGCAATAAAACGTGAAGCCAAGGAAGTCAAAGGTATCTGGTTTTCTCTGTCCTTTTCTTTCCCTGTTCTGCCTGGCAAACCTCCCAAACTCCAGTATTTTCGTCTTTTCTTCCGCAAGCTCCAGTCCATATTTTGCAAAGCGTTCCTCTAACCGCTTTCGGAACATTTTCGCTTCGTATTCATTCTGGAAACAACAAACAAAATCATCTGCGTAGCGAATCAAGTAACATTCTCCACTGCATTGTCTCTTTACAATCACATCAAACCAGTTATCCAGTACATAATGCAGATAAATATTCGCCAGTATCGGGCTGGCTCCGTTTCCCTGTGGTGTCCCCCCGTTCACTGTCAAGATACTTTCCATTTTCCATGATACCTGCTTTCAGAAATTTCTCCACAAGTTCAAGAAATCTCTTATCCGCTATGTCATGTCTTAACATCTTCATCAGCCAGTCATGGTCTACGTTATCAAAGAAACCTCTGATATCCGCTTCCACCACATAATTCGTTTTGCGATACTGAACCATTTCTATGATTTCCCTCACTGCCTGATGGCAGTTTCTGTTTGGTCTGAACCCAAAGCTTTCATTGTAGAACTTTGGTTCATAAATCTGTTCCAGTATCTGTGCGATTGCACTCTCCACCAGTTTATCCTCATAACTGGATATCCCCAGTGGTCTCATTTTGCCTTTTGTTTCCTTGAGAATATAAACTCTTCTTGTAGGATTAGGACGGTAACTGCCATTCTTCATTCTCTTTACAAGATTCTCAAGGTTTTCCTCTAGGTTTTGTTCGTATTCCTCTTTTGTCACTTTATCAATTCCACTTGCCTTATTCTTATCCATAGTTCTATGAATTGCCCTAAGGCTGTTTATATTGATATAGGATGCAAGATTTTGAACTTTCCTGTCGGTTACATTTGCTTTCGCAATGTTGTATTGTATTCCAAGCAACTCATTTACCATGATATCAGCTCTCCTTTGTCTGCATGATTCAGATTTACTTGAAGCTATAAAGTGTACGCCCCTTCTCTCCACTGTGATTAGCAGTTTCTTCGGTACTATGAGCGTATCGGACTTCCTGTTATCCGTTTGAATTTCTATCGCATTTCTTTGGTTTGATTTTCATACCTCTTGTGAGGAGATAACAGGACCTCAGCTGTTCTGTATTGTATATTTGTCATCAACCTCGCCAAGTTCTCAGACTGGGGGACGTTTCTATTCCCTTGCCATAGCGGTTGCAGAAATGTTGTCTGCTGTGATTATAAACACATCGACCGTTTCCAACCTCATAATAATTTCCCAGCTCAATCACTTCACTTTCGTTTCGGCTCTGTTGCTCCCTGTCCTACGCTTAAATCTGACGTTACCGCTTCGACTCCAAGGACTCGGTACGGGCGGTTGGCTAGACCTTACCCGACAGGATTTTCCTGTTATACACAATCAGCTTACAAAAGCAAGCAGAGTTTCCTCCGCTCGCTAGAGGAAATCAGCTATGCTGATTTCTCAGCTCGCACCATAAAAATATTATACCATATATCTTTATGAAGTAAAGAAAAACTGTGATAACAAAATCACAGTCTTCTTTCAAAAACATATTCTATTTTAGAAGATAAGTCTTCTCTAAAAATGTATCCAAGTCTATTGAATTTCTTTATTTCTTCGGGATTTTCAATGCAGTTTTCTGCCATGAATCTAACCATTTCACCTCGTGCCATTTTTGCATAAGTACCTTTTGTTACCAGCTTCCCGGCAGATAATTCGCAAAATGTTATAGATATATACGTATCTTCTTTGGATAGATATCTCTCGATACATTTAGAATATTCTTTTGATGCCAGATTAATTATAATGCCCTTCTCATCTCTAACACCTTTGTAAAGCATATCTCCCCAATAT
>CAZUVY010000163.1:0-3218 GCA_964623905.1 uncultured Faecalimonas sp. | reverse complement strand
TTACATCTTCAACATCTTTATTCTCTTTATTGCTTCCATTGTATTTTCATGTGTTCCAAACGCAGTCAATCTAAAGAAACCTTCTCCGCTTGCTCCAAATCCGGCACCTGGTGTTCCAACGACCTGCACTTCGTTCAAAAGCTTATCAAAAAAATCCCACGAAGTCATATTACCTGGAACTTTTAACCAGACATATGGCGAATTCACTCCACCATATGCAGTAAATCCGGCTTCCTTTAATCCTTCACGAATCATGCGTGCATTTTCCATATAATATGCAATCTGCTCTTGAAGCTGTTTCTTACCTTCCTCTGAATAAACGGCTTCTCCTGCTCTTTGGACAATGTATGGTGCACCGTTGTATTTTGTACCATGTCTTCTGTTCCAAAGCGAATGAACAGATACTCCGCTGCAGACAAGGTCTTTTGGAATGACCGTATATCCAAGACGAAGTCCTGTAAATCCCGCATTCTTCGAAAAACTGTGCATTTCGATTGCGCAGGTTCTTGCTCCCTCGCATTCGTAAATGCTGTGCGGGATTCCTTCTTCTGAAATATAGGCTTCATACGCCGCATCATATAAAATCACGCTGCCGTTCTCATTTGCATAGTCAACCCATTTTTGAAGTGTCGCTTTGTCAATTACTTCTCCTGTTGGATTATTTGGGAAGCACAGATAAATCAAATCCGCATGCTTTTCTGGAATCTCTGGCACAAACCCATTTTCTTCTGTACATGGCATATAAACGATATTTTCAAATCCACCTTTTTCTGCGTTATATTTGCCAGAACGCCCTGCCATAACGTTTGTGTCTACATAAACAGGATACACTGGGTCACATACAGCTACTACATTATCTGCTCCGAAGATTTCCTGAATATTTCCCACATCACATTTTGCACCATCTGATACAAAGATTTCATCTGCATCAATCTGGCAACCACGTGACTGATAATCTTCTTTTGCGATCACACTTCGAAGAAATTCATATCCTTGCTCTGGTCCATATCCGTGAAATCCTTCTGCTGTTCCCATTTCGTCTACAGCCTTATGAAGTGCATCAATTATTGCAGGCGCGATTGGCTGTGTCACATCTCCGATTCCAAGTCTGATAATATCTGCCTGCGGATTTGCTTCTTTATATGCCGCAACTTTCTTTGCTATCGTTGAAAAAAGATAGCTTCCTTGTAGATTTAAATAATTTTCATTGATTGTATACATCTTTCTCTCTGCCTTTCGTCGAAGTTTAAAAATCGCATATCATTAATAGAATCATCTGCGCTGTTTCCACCATATTGGTTCCAGAATCCATACTGCTCTTTTGAATATAGCGAAATGCTTCCTGTTCTGTCATATTGTTGCGTTCCATCAAAACCCATTTTGCATTGTTAATATAGTTCTGTTCCTGCTCCGTTCGCTTTTTGGGGGATGCTTTCTGCTTTTTGAGTTTGCGTCTTTGCTGTGTCAGCATCATTTCAACAGTACCTGCCAGATCAGCTGGTTTGATTGGAAATGCCAATGTCATAATACCTGATGGACAAGTTTCCAGAACAGTAGGTGATGCCAACAAAAGCATTTCAAAATACTCTGGAAGATACTCGTATAACTGGGTGTAATGCATATCTGTGAATCGGCTTCCGCAAATCACAATCCCATTATTCAACTGGTGTACCTGTGAAAGCACAGTCGATGCCGTCGTACATATCACAGACGTTTCTATTCCACGACGTTTCAAAATGTCGCTGATATGTTTTGCATCTTCGATTTTGGGCAGAGCTATAATAATACTGCCCATATTGTCACCTCTAAATTCTATTTAAGTATTTGCTGATTTCCCAATCTGATACCTGGTTCATATATTCATTCCATTCCTGCATCTTAGCATCTGTGTAAATCTGCACGAACTCTTTCCCCAGAACTTCTGCTATAAATGAATCTTCCTGCATATATCCAACAGCCTCACGAAGTGTTCCTGGCAGACTTCCTGCTACAACACCTTCTTCACCTGGATTGATCTTGTTTTCTAATCCAGCCACGCCTGCTGCAATACAAACTGCAAGCGCAAGATATGGATTGGCCGATGGATCTGGAAAACGCAACTCAATTTTTGTATCTTCACCCAAACGTGTTCGTACCTTTACCAACGCATTTTCATGTCTGCGTGTCCATATGACATCCTTTGGTGCTTCAAACCCAGAAACAATGCGTTTATAGGAATTCACAAGAGGATTTGTAACAGCGCACATCCCTTTCGCATGAGTCATCACTCCGCCCATAAACCATTTTGCTTCTTCTCTAACTTTATTTCTATCTGGAGTATTAAATAAATTACATCCATCTTTATACACTGAAATGTTAATGTGCATTCCAGAACCCGCCGCTCCTTGCTTTGGTTTTGGCATAAATGTCGCGTGAAGACCAAATCTTCTGGCAATAGATTTTACAGCAGACTTAAATGTCACAATTGAGTCTGCGATATGCATTGGCTCCGCTTCCTGGAAATCAATCTCCTGCTGTCCTGGTGCATTTTCATGGTGAGAAGATTCCACTTCAAATCCCATATCTTCCAGTGCAAGCACCATATCTCTTCTTGGATTCTCTCCAAGATCTAATGGACCCACATCCATGTAACCTGCCTGCTCGTGAGTGATTGTGGTTGGAATTCCATCTTCATTTGTATGGAATAAGAAAAATTCACATTCAGGATCAATATAGAATGTATATCCCTTTTCTTTTGCATCATCGATCACTCTTTTCAAAATATTCCTTGGGCTCAGGTCCAAAACATCTCCATTTTCATCATAGATATCACACAAGAATCGGGCCACTTTTCCATGCTGTGGTCTCCATGGCAAAATCACAAACGTATCTAAATCCGGACACAAATAAAAATCTTCTCCTACATTTCGATAAGAACCAAATACAGCTGAACCATCAAACACATAATTTTTATCTAATACTCTTTCAAGCTGTCCTGCTGTCACTGCAACGTTTTTCAGATTACCAAACATATCTGTAAATTGTAAACGAATAAATTCGACATCTTCTTGTTCCACTAAATCTAATATCTCTGCCTTTGTTTTCATGATACACGCTCCTTCAAAATAAAAACAGGCATCAAATAAACCTGCTTTCCGCAGACTATCTGACGCCTTTGTCAATTCTCACATTTATGTAAAAATTTTATCTGATTCCTTTTGATTTGTAAAGAACTTTTT
>CAZUVY010000162.1:0-3246 GCA_964623905.1 uncultured Faecalimonas sp. | reverse complement strand
ACTTAGAACCTTTGAAAAGAAAACAGACAAAGTTTCATGTGCTGTTATCCCCGCCGATGCATTGACCAGGGATTGTGATTATTATGAAAAACTTACGCAGGAGGCTATGTATGCAACAGATAATGGACACTAATCCGGATATTTATATCGAAGAAAGAATGAAGCAGTTCCATCTGGTTGACATGAGGGAACAGTACCATGAACTGATTGAAGATGCCAAAAAGGAAAATCTTGGTTATAAAGACTTTTTGATCCGGCTTTTGCAGGCTGAAGAAGCCGGGAAAGCAAACCGAAGAAGCGAAAAGCTGTTGCTGAAAGCAAACTTTGATTCCAGCAAACCATTGACGGAGATTGACTACAGTTTTAATCCATCGCTGGATAAGAACAGAATTGATGAACTTGGAAGACTGCATTTCCTCGAAAGACATGAAAACATCATTATCATGGGTCCACCGGGTGTTGGAAAAAGCATGATCGCTACCGGAATCGGTATCAATGCTTGTAACAAAGGCTATAAAGTGCTGTTTGTAAACGCCAAGGAACTGATCGATACATTAAAAGACGAGTTGCAGAAAGGAACACTCCCGGAATTCTTAAAGAAACTTGCAAAGATCGAGCTTTTGATCATAGATGAGCTTTCCTATATAAACATGGACAAAGAAAAAGAGAGCCTGTTTTTCCAGATCATACGCCAACGATACGAAAAAAGCTCTCTCATCATCACTACCAATCTGCCAATCGGCAGATGGAATGAATTGTTTACTGGACAGCTTGCGGCAACTGCTATCTTAGACCGTTTGCTGCACCACTGTCACTTAATCAGTATAACGGGTGACAGTTATCGTGTCAAAGGGTCAAATTTAAGTGTAAAAACAGAAAGGTTACAGAAAAATGAGTCGTAAAAATAAATATATAAAAGAATACAATGAGTATGTGAAGAATACTCCGATGGCGGAAAAAGAAAAGGAAGCATTGCGGAAATGGGTCATGGATGGAAACAGCGTTCATGATAATCCTTCCATGTCGGTTGATGAGCATAACAGACCAAACGATTTTCTGGATGATTACAGATATCACGAAGAAATCTATCAACATCTGGAGCAATTGACTGGTAAAAACAGGGAGAATTATCTGGCCAGACTTCAAGGCGAGGATACCCTTGATACTTTGAGGGAAAATTTGCAGAAGATCTGCTATGAACGGGATGTTTATTATAAAGTACTTTCCAAACACGGGCTGTTGCAAGAAGCAATGGAATGCTTAGAAGTAGGATTGGAATTCTCAAGAACCTTGCAACTCACTGCATCACCATTCGAAGAATTACCATTTAAATAGTTTCCATGGAGGTCTCGCATGATAAAAATACAAAAAGAGGATAAAAAACAACTCGCAATTACATACAACACAGAAGGAAAAGACGCTATGTATTCTCTGATCAGAGAAAAATACATGGTAAAAAATCCTTCCTGCGTATTTACAAGCATGAAAAAAGCATCTTATCTTGCTTATAATCCTGAGAATGACCGCTTCATGTTCGGAGAGCAAGAAGCAACGGAGGCAAATATCTTCCTGGATATTGAAGCTCTGTGTTCTGGAAAAACGCAGTCTGAAAAATCAGACAGTCCTATTGAATCAGCAGTGCATCTTCATAAATCTATGGATGTACTTATTCAGGAATTGATTGGCGAACGCCTTTTGGCGTTGAGCCAGTATGTGTCACTGGATCCAGTGGAAAAAGTACTACGTGTTGATGAAACCTGGCTAAAAAATGATGGTTACCGGCTGATTTTACATTAACAGGTGGGTCAAAACACAGTGTAAAAATCAAAAATAACAGATAGAAATGACCCACTCGCCAGGAAGTGGTCGGGTGGGTCAGATTTAAACGTAAAAGTGGGTCAATTCTACTTGACAATCAACAAATGGAATTTTTTCTAATTCTAAAGTTGTTTCTGCCCAAGTTACCTTTGGATGCCCTTCACCCAAAATATTTTTTAATTGGCGTAAATTATCTTCGGCAGCCTCTAAATTCAATTCATCAATATTTCCATTAAACTTTTCAACGATTAACTGTATATCATCAGGAAGTACCTGGCTATCCTGACAATTATCCAATGTATAATTGATATCCATACCGTATGGACTACTATTATAATGTAATTTTTTATATTCATCTACAGTAATAAGATTGATGTCTTTGCAAGATGAAATAATAATTGGCGAGTGAGTTGCTGCAATAAATTGAACATTAGGAAATGTCATACTTAACGCTTCTATTACTTTCCACTGCCACTTTGGATGAAGGTGCATATCTAATTCATCAATCAAAATTACACCTGGAGTTTCATTAATTTGTTCTAGCAACGCTGGATTTAATAAAGCCATTCTACATGCTATATCGAAAATCATCCAAATCAGCGACTGATATCCTGCACTTAAATATCTGACAGGAAGAACATTTGACCTTGTAATAAATATTAACTCATCACTCTGATCATCATATTCAAAACTCAAAACAACTCCATCCATCATACACTGCATAAATTTACAGACAGCTTTTTTGACACCTAAATATTCCCCAATTGTCTCTTTACGCTTCCACTCTTGTTTCTCCATATAACGAACCCAGTTCATTAACATTTTTATGTTAGAAGCTTCTTGAAGACATCCAGCATAGCCAACTGTCCTATAAAATTTTTTAGAGAACACATCTTCTGGTGCTTCTCTTTTTTGCATCCACATACGAGCTGTACTTTGATAACTTAATATTGGAAGAATATGTTCACTCTCATTGACCATCTGATATGCCTTTTTGCATATTGTTCTTGGCTCCACAGTACTTCTTGATGCATTCAAACTATTCTTTTTTCTTACCCATTCATAGCTTTCATTTTCTACAATTGCTTGACATTCCACAGAAACTGGTGTCATATAACGTTTATTAAATGAACCTTCTCCTTGTTTTTCGAGAACAACTCTAATTTCATCTTTTGTAAAATGTTTAGTAGGCATTTCTTCTAATCCAGCAATATATCCACCTAATCCCACTGAAATAGCCTCAAGAATAGATGTTTTTCCATATCCATTATTTCCAATGATTAAATTAAATCCTTTTTCAAGTTCGATAGTACATTCTTCGATTCCTTTAAAATTAGTAATATGAACTTTTTTTAAAATCATTTTCTTCCTCCTGGTGAACAATAAACTGTTACACATTATTGTTATTATTATATTTCAATATAATAA
>CAZUVY010000161.1:0-3344 GCA_964623905.1 uncultured Faecalimonas sp. | reverse complement strand
GTCAATCATACATTCTTATAACAAATCTACTGTGAAATATTAAATTTTCAAGGTCTTCTTAGAGGGTCAGATGCAGAAAACACTATGTTATGACCCCAGCATCATTTCAATGACTTTTGATGTCGGTCAGTTTGACGTTTTCCCTTTGGCTGACCTTTCGTTGATAGCCTTATGGTTTGTATAGGAGGGTGCCATGAATGACAGATTTGAAAGAAATAATTGTAGATTCTATGTATGATTCTATGAAGGCGTACGTAGATAGTAAAGAGTATATTGAGGAAGAATATGCTATTCAGAATATGATTCAGAAACTGCGACAAATGCTTAGTTTAGAAGCGGGCATAATGCTGAATGTTGTCTTAGATATGATTAACGATAGTGACAGACGTTATTCCGAAGAAGCATATTACCGAGGTATCATAGCATCTATTACAGTTAAATAACGACTAGGGGCAGATGGTAATATATCATCTGCTTTCTTTTTGCACGAACATGCACGAAAATATGATTGACAAAGCGTCTTATAAAAGCTATTATATATATACATGAACGAACATGCACGAAAAGAGGGGGATTTATGAAATCTGAATTAATAGAAAATCTGATTGTTGCGCATTGTAGCGGAGATGAACAGAAATTTCACGATGCGATAGTGGTTTTAGCAGCAGATGAAGAAAAAAAGGGTAACATTCAGTTAGCAAATAAGATTCGTAAGGCCTATGTAAATAAGAAAAAAAGTAAGTCGACTCAGGAAATAGCGCCTAGTAATGCCGGATTTTCTGTGCAAAGTGTAGCACCTAGAGATAAGGACAGTTTATTAGAGTTGTATGAAATTGTTCAATCTGATATAGATCTGGCGGATGTTATTTTACCTGAAAGTCAGATGAAGATAATTACTCAGGTAATTGATGAACAACGAAAAACAGAAGTTCTTTTGAAACATAAACTGGACCCGGTAAACAGAGTTTTGTTGTGTGGACCGCCAGGATGTGGAAAAACAATGACTGCGTATGCGATAGCGCATGAATTGGGGTTACCTGTAGCGTATGTAAGGTTGGATGGACTGGTATCTTCATATCTTGGTCAGACAAGTACAAATCTTCGTAAAGTCTTTGATTCTGTAAAGTCTCAACGAATTATTCTTTTCCTCGATGAGTTTGATGCCATCGCAAAGAAAAGAGACGATGGGAACGAGCTTGGCGAGTTAAAAAGAGTTGTTACTACTCTTCTTCAGAATTTTGATAATATGCCGGGTAACGTGTTTTTGATCGCAGCAACAAATCACGAACATCTACTAGATCCGGCTATTTGGAGGCGATTTAATGTAACCATTACTTTGGAACTCCCGAACAATACTCAGAGACAACAACTACTTGAAAAGTGGTTTGAGGAATATGGCGTTGATAAAAATGCGAAAATTGATTTTGCACTATTAGCAAAAATTTCTGAAGGAATCAACTGTGCTCAGCTACACGAACTTGCATCAGCGGCTTGTAAGTTTTATCTTATGAATGGCACATTAAAAACGGAAGATGTAACAATAATACTGATTCAGAAATTGACAAAATTTTCTAGTGAAGGTGATGAGGCTACTCGTGTTATTTATGAAATGAATAAGCGAGGGGTTTCTGTTCGGCAAATCGGAAAAGCATTAGGAATACCAAGTACCACATTAGATTATCAGATAAAGAAGTATAAGAAGAAATATGAGGGGGAAAATGTATGAGTGATAGATACTTACCGCATCTTTGGATTCCGGATGAAGAAGTTGAACAGTTGGAAAAAAAGCCTATGGCAATTTCGGAAGACCGTGGCTTAGATTATGGTCAACATGGAACATCTTTGTCAACCGGACTTCAAAATATCATAGAAGCATATTCTCGCTTGAAAACGGATTCTCTCAGTGAAGAAGATATTGTGATTTTCAAAATGGTACTTCCAGAGGGAGAGGATATTTTTGCTCAAAGATCAATCGCGGAAAAAGAAGGTTTAAAAATTAATGCGGTAAAAGATAAACGACATGCAGTTGTATCTACAAGTAAGAGTATGTTTAATAGATTGCAGGAGCGAATTGGAACTTATCGTGAGTCAGGAAGCCTTAAACATTTTCAGTATATTGATAATTTCGAGCCATTTACTTTTAAGGACAAGGAAGCGTCTTCTTTAAGAAAATACCTTGAAGAAGAAAAAGAACACTTGAGTGTTGATGTACAAATGATGTTTATGCCGAATTTGGATGCTGATATTCAAGAAAGAGCAGCAGAACGTCTTACAAAAAGATTAAGCGTCGAAGGACGAAATAATATAAAGAAGTATCAACTTTCTGATGGAACAACTGTTATCAGAGCAGATGTTCCAATTAAAGAGCTAAGAAAGGTTACAAATGATCCGGTTATTTATCGTGTCGAGCAGACTGGTTTTTTTAAGATTAGTCCGAGTGGAGTATCTATTTTAGGAATGTCAGATAAGAAATTGGATCCGACAATAGAACCAGAGAAGTTGCCAGTTGTGGTTGTATTGGATTCAGGTGTGGAATTTCCAGATGATTTGAGTAGTCTGGTGCCGGTTCACTGGAAAGCTTCGGATGTATCTGGTAAAGGTTCTCCTCATGGTACTGAAGTTGCTAGTAAAGTTGTTTTTTCACACATAGGACTTCAGATGCTAGAACCATATCTTATAGCTAGAGCAAAAGTGATTGACTGTGACATATATGGCGCAGACAAATCTGTTTCACAGGAAGTTATGTCCGCAAGAATTGAAGAGGCTGTGAAAGCTTTTTACGATGTGGCAAAGATTTTTAATCTTTCTTCCAATATTCCTAGGGCTATAGAAGGGGATGAATTGAGCATTCTTGGTTATCAATTAGATAGTCTTATGAAGAAGTACCACGTGAAATTTATTGTTTCTACAGGAAATCATGAATTGGCAAAGTCATGTGATAATGTCGAAGATATTTTGGATGATACTGATGCAAGAATTGCTGAGCCTGCAGATTCAATGTTGGCAGTGACAGTTGGTGCGGTTGCGGGTATAGGCGGTCCTAATATGTTTAGTAAGCGTGGTGAACCTACCGCATATACACGAGTCGGACCTGGATTTGCTGGTTTCTATAAACCGGATTTAGTGGCATATGGAGGTAATCTTAACAAAGACCTTTCTATACCGCGAACAGATCCATTTACGTTTGTATTGGTACCTGGTGGTAAGGTCGGACATGATGTTGGTACATCGTTTACTGCACCTGTGGTTGCTGGAGATCTTGCGGAAATTTATGGTAATCTTTCAGGAGAAGTGATGGTAGTATAAAAATAGTACAAATCTAAAATGACTTCTTCCATAGCATC
>CAZUVY010000160.1:0-3396 GCA_964623905.1 uncultured Faecalimonas sp. | reverse complement strand
ATTTAGTTCCATCAGGATTATCAGTGATAGTAATGTTATTACCAGCTCTATATTGTTCTCCAATGATATTGATTGTAGTTCCACCACCTGAACTACTATCTCCACTAATTGCATTCCATTGATTATTATAATAAACAAATAGCTTACCATCATTTTTACTGATATACTGCCTGCCTTCATAGAGATTATCAGTAGGAGCAGTATCTAATACCATACTATTTAGAAAATTCTCGTGGGACATACCATCATAGAGAATTTTACTATTCCCATCTAGCCCTACATAGATACCTCTATCAGTGAAGGTTATTACACCTTCATCTTTTGAATTAGTAATAGTAGTGCCTATATCAGATTCTTTACATACTTGAAAAACCACCATCTACTCCTTATAAGTTATTATAACCAAAGTTTTTGATACTCACTAACTAGAGCTTTAAGTTTGTTATTATCATTAGTCCAATAAGTTGAACTAGCTTTAATACCAGCAGCTTTAACAACAGCTACTTCATTAGTATATGGTGGATACAAATTAGTTGTATCTGTACTACCAAAGCCTCTAATTATACCTAATACTTGGTTATTAGAATATTGATTAGTTATTTTGACTGGAAATACTTCAGTATCAGGATTATATACACTAATAGTACATTGATTACCTTCCCATAGAGCTATACAAATACAAGATTGTGTAAATTGAGCTGTTCCAGGAGTGCCTGTGATATTAACAGAAGTAGGGCTAGTGTTGTATGTTAAGGTTACTAATTTTTTATTTCCTCCTGCTCCACCTACAGAGTTACCTATACATGTAGTATTATTTTTTACTTCTGCTACACAAGTTAATAAGCAAGGAACAGCAAAGATAAACCCTTTATAATCAGTTACACCATTTCTAATTAAAATAGTATGCTGACAAATAGAATCGGCTTTACCATTTTCTACTACTATTGGAGTAGAGAATTTAATACCATTGATACTTGTATCATCACTTAAAGTTACTCCTTGTATTAGTGTTTCAAAGTTAGAAGCATTAAGAGCTACTATATCAGGATGAATAGTAAAAGGCATATATAACCCTTTAGCATTAGCTCTAGCATTAATAACATCATCTAATGAAGTTACATTGATAGTTAGCTCTTGTTCTAATGCAGTAATTCTTGTAGATAAATTCTTGAATACGCTTTCAGATACTCCTATTGTTTCCCAAACATTGTTTGATTTTAGATAGAATACTTTAGCTACACTATCTACTTTAATATTGTTATTTTCACCTTCTGAATTATCAGGTTTAACTGTAACTACTTCTATAGGAGATGGTAGAGAAGTGGAATCACCGCTCATAGTTTTCCATACTCCTCCCATAGCTACATACATTTTCTCTACATCAGTATCGAAAAATACTCTACCATCATACAAATCAGTATTAGGTTTATCTGCTGATGCACCTGTAGATTTATTCAAGAAGTTTTCTGTAGATAAACCATCATAAGAAACTAATGTTCCATTTGTAGATGTTCCATCTCCCTCTAAACATAGGTAAATACCTCTTTCAGTAAAAGTTACTGTTCCTGCTGAAAAACTTTCATTTTCAGTTCTTAACAAAGCCTCTGTTGATACTCTAAATTTTATTTTCATAAAAGTCTCCTCACTTTCCTTTATTTTGTTTTACTAAATATTTATTAAATATAGAAGTTACTATACTATTATTCATACTTACTATATTACCAAACTGACTTATATTAGAGATACCTGTTATATCTCCTGCTATTTCAGTTTGACTCATATAACCGCCATCCGCATTTCCTACACCAAAAGCTAGACCTAGTTGGGCTTTCATATTAGCTCCAATAGGTATATTTAGCATTTTATAACTTGTATCAGTAAATTCTTTTTCTTCTGCTCGTAGTAAATAGATACTAACAGATGAATTATTATTTACTAACATTAACGAATCTAAAGGAGCTAATACAAAACTATTATCAGAAGTTCCTTGTTCTGTAATAGCTAGTGTTTTATTTATGATAGTTACTTTTCTATCTTTAACTCCTTTAGCCAAGAAAACACCCTCAATATCATTATTATCATTATTACCTGTTATAACTATATACCCTCGTCTTAAAGGACGAAGTAGAACTATTTTGAATTTACTATCAAAATATACATAGTTATTAAATAATGTTCCTACAGAATTATCTGGTGTTAAAGTTGTTATAAGCTTATTCTTTGTATCAAATAAATGAGTAGCCCCATTAGGAGATACTATATCAGATGAGGTGAAAGAAACTAGAGAATTATCTACATTATCTAATGAAGGTGTAGTATTAAAGAATTTAGTATTATTTAATACTATCTTTCTAGCTACTTTACTAGCTAACTCATTAAAGGCATTATTACCAAAGTGAGTGCCTCTAGTTGAGCTAGTTGAACCTGTTCCATTAGTTTCATTAGTTTGGGTAGAATTATTAGGGAATCTAATAAAGTTATTTCTACCTAATGAATCTAACATCTTATTCATAATATTAGAATAATTCTCTCTATAAGTCTTATACCAATAGTAAGTAGAATCATAGTTATACCAACTATAAACATTGATAGCTTTACTAATACTCTTATTTTTAAAGATATCTAAATCATTAGAAAATCTTTCAATAAAACTATCCCAGTTATTTATAAGAGTATTAGTATTATTAGCACTCATAGCATCAAATTCCCCAAGACACCATACTACTCCCCCAAACACACTATCATAAGTGTTATCATTTAGAACAAACTTAATTCTATCTACTAATGTTTTATAGAATGGAGTATCTACTCCCCATCTACGGGCATTAGTAGAAGCTTTTTTAGTACTAGCATCATAAGTTCCTAAAGCATAAGAAGTTCCAAAACCTGTTCCACCAAAAGCAACAGGAACAATGATAATAGTATAATCAGTTGGTAGGTATCTCAATAACTCATTAGCTAATGGTAAATGAATACCTTTTGTTCCTTTATAACCAGTAACAGATAATGTATTTGTTAAAGCATCTGTTTTCATATTCTGCATTGTATCAGCACAAGGTTCTAGTTTATAATACCCTAGATTGTTAGTGTTATACCCTAGCTGTAATATTCTATCAGACATAGTATTTACTATTTGTTCAGTAATAGGAGATTCATCATACCCTACACTATTTGATTGTCCTGCTATAGCTAATACAAAAGCTTTTTTCTTTTCATTTACTTTTGTAGTAGGTAAGAAATCTGATTGAGATGGATTAGATTGAATACCATCTAATAGAGTCATATCTCCTATAATTTCACACTCACCACCTACAGGTGTTCCCCCACCTTGAGGAATATTAGCTTTTATAGTGATACTTGTAGCATCTTTAGTAATCTCTATATTATCCCCAGCTA
>CAZUVY010000159.1:0-3404 GCA_964623905.1 uncultured Faecalimonas sp. | reverse complement strand
TCAAACATTCTTCATTTGAAAGTAATACGCCACATGGATCTTCTACTGAATAATATCCTTCAATCACTTCAATTTCTTCACTGTCAGAATCGTCTGCGATATCATCAAACCAGTTACCTACTGCCATAGCTGCTGCGATATCTGGTAATGTATAATCTGCATTGTGTTCTGCAACGCCATTTAATGTGATAGTATCTTCTAAGTCACCTGCTTTTGCTGTAACTGTGTTAGCGCCATCATTTAATGCAACGTTTTCAAATACTACTGCATGATCTACTGCTGCTTTTGTCTCTACTTCAACACCGTTTACTACTAATGTTACTTCATCGCAGTTTGTGTATACTGTAACATTTCTTTCTTCTGGTGCTCTGTCTGCGAAACGACGTCCAGCCACATATACCATTGGTTCTGGATTCCAGAATGCTTTGTAAATATAGAAGGCATCTTTCTTTGTCTTACGGTCATAAGTAATAAGACCTTTGTTGTTACGTCCTTGAACGCCGCCTTCATCACGAGCATCTGCCGCAAAGTCGAAGCAGTTCCATACATGTGTGCTCCATAAGTATGGACGTGCTGCAAATGTCTTTAACATTTCATGGTGATAGTATGAAGCATATTCTTCTGTGTAGTCATGGTTCATTGGAGTTGCTGAGTGCCATTTCAAGATATTTTCTACACCATATTCTGATACTCCAAGAGGAATCATTGGGTTGATTTCATGATATTTATCAAACCATGGTCCGTTTTGAGCAACATCTCCGCCGTACCATCCAAAATAGTGATTGTAACTTACAACATCCGTAATATAGTTATGTTCAGAATCCATTGGAGTTGGTGAAACCTGAGCAATTGTTGTAAGACGGCTTGGGTCCATCGCTTTTGCTAATGCATTGACATC
Source organism: uncultured Faecalimonas sp. (assembly GCA_964623905.1). GTDB lineage: Bacteria > Bacillota > Clostridia > Lachnospirales > Lachnospiraceae > Faecalimonas. The sequence goes on along the minus strand of CAZUVY010000159.1, from coordinate 2,506 downwards.
TCTCAAATTCTTTCTAAGTGGTTCATTGTCAGCTCCGATCAGGATTTCGTTTGAAATTCCCCAGAAGAAAATAGCTGGATGATTGTAGTTCTGAGCTACTAATTCTTTCATCTGACTTAATGTATTTTCATAAGCTTCTTTACTTGGGATAAATTTTGAGATAAATGGAATCTCTGCCCAAAGTGCGAAACCTGTGTGGTCACAAAGATCATAGAAATATTGATCGTGTTGATAGTGAGCAAGACGGATTGTGTTTGCACCAAGTTCTTTGATCAGTGCACAGTCTTCTTCGTGATCTGCCTTTGAGATTGCCCAGCCTTTATCTAATCTGTCCTGATGGCGAGATACACCGTGAAGTGGTACATTCTTTCCATTTAACCAGAATCCTGTATTAGGATCTACATGGAAAGAACGATATCCATAAGTCACTGTTACTTCGTCCACAACTTCTTCGCCTTTTACGATTTTAGCTGTAGCTGTGTAGCAGTATGGATCTTCCATACCGTTCCATAAATGTGGGTTTGCGATGTCGATGATCACATCCATATGTTCTTTCACATCAGCACCTGAAACTCCCACTACATTGCCTTCTGCATCTTTCAATTCTACAGTCACCATGCAGCCTTCTGCGTTTACTGGGAATAAATCAAGACGAGTTTTTCCTGAGCAGTGTGGTGTAACAAATACACCTGCTGTACCGTCTTTTAATAAATCAAAGTGTGCTTCATTTACTTCGATGAAGTTTACATCACGATATAAGCCGCCGTAGAATGTAAAGTCGGCTGTCTGTGGATAGATATCACTTTCTGCGTTTGTTACAACTACCATCAAAACATTGCCTTCTGCCTTCATCGCCGGTGTAAGGTCATAACGGAATGTTGAGAAACCACCTTTGTGTGTACCTAATTCACGTCCGTTACAGTATACAGTTGCAACGTGGTTTGCTCCCTGGAATTCGATATATTGCTTTTTGCCTGCTGATGGATTTGGAAGTGCGATCTCGTATGTTCCGATTCCTCTCCAATAGTCATTTCCACCATCTTGTCCATCTAAATTATTCCATGTGTGTGGAAGTGCAACAGCCTCAAAGCTTTCCCCCCATTTTGCAAACTTTGCAGCTGTCAATAAAGTTTGTGTTCTCATATGAAGATTCTCCTTTCTACTCCTAAACATTTCATATGATACTGTGCAAATGCACAGACTCTTATATACATTCTACTGTTTCATGAATCTATCGTCAATATCATCACTTGGATTATCCTCGTATTTTTTGAACAATCTTTGCATCAATTAATTACCAAAGCAAATTTTTTCTTATTTTATCAATCTCTGTATCTTTTTGCTTGTCTCTGTCCCTGCCACTTTCAAAAGTTCAAACAAGATTGATTCGTAAGTTGTCACAATCGCTCCTTCCTCTCTCATACGCTTTAGGGCAATCCTTCTATCACTTGGTTTTCTGCTGGAAACACAATCTTCTACTACAACCGGAATATACCCGTTTGCAGCCAGGTCGATCACCGTCTGAAGAACACAGATATGCGTCTCAATACCACATACAATTACAAACTTCTTTCCCTGAATCTCTTCTTTCGCAGATTCGTATGCACTGAATGTGATCTTATCGATGTATTCTTCATGTCCGACCGCATCTGTAATCTCTTTTACCGTTGTTCCAAGCCCTTTGGTATACTGCTGCGTAATAATCATCGGGACTTTAAGCAGCTTCAGTCCTGCAAGTAAAATCGCCGAATCATGAATCAGCCGATCCTTTTCATGCATCACTGGAACTAACTTTTCTTGATAATCTATTACTAAAGCAATCGCATCTTCTAAATAGATTCTCATAAATGCCTCCCAACTAGTTCATTTCCAGCACAACTGGACAATGATCCGATCCCATCACATCTGTTAAGATTTTTGCGTCCACCAGTCGATCTTTCAGACAGTCCGATACGCAGAAATAGTCAATTCTCCAACCTGCGTTCTTCGCTCTTGCACTGAATCTGTAAGACCACCAAGAATAGATTCCTTCTACATCCGGATAAAAATAGCGGAAACTGTCTATAAATCCTGCATTCAGAAGTTCTGTAAATTTCTGACGCTCTTCATCTGTAAATCCCGCATTTTTGCGGTTCGTCTTTGGATTTTTCAAGTCAATCTCCTTGTGCGCCACATTAAGATCTCCGCAGAAAACGACTGGCTTTGTCTCTTCTAATTTCTTTAAATATGCCAGAAAATCTGTTTCCCACTGCATACGATATGGAAGTCTTGCAAGTTCATTCTGCGAATTTGGTGTATACACCGTGATAAAATAAAAATCATCAAACTCCAGAGTGATTACACGCCCTTCTTTATCATGCTCCTCTATCCCAATACCATACTGCACTGAGATTGGTTCCTGTTTTGTAAAAATCGCAGTCCCAGAATATCCTTTCTTTTCTGCGTAATTCCAATATTGATGATATCCTTCCAGATCCAGTTCAAGTTGACCTGCCTGCATTTTGCT
>CAZUVY010000158.1:0-3407 GCA_964623905.1 uncultured Faecalimonas sp. | reverse complement strand
ACAAATTTAAAGATACAAAATTACCAGACTGGCTTTCATTCTTCAGTGGAAAACGCTGTGTAGCTATCGTTTCTGGTGTAGTATCCATCATTGTTTCTGCTGTATTATTATTTATATGGCCAGTAGTATTTGGTGCACTTATTTCTGTAGGTCAGGCAATCGTAAATATGGGTGCTGTAGGTGCTGGTATCTATGCATTCTTAAACCGTTTGTTGATTCCAACAGGTTTACACCATGCGTTAAACAACGTATTCTGGTTTGATACAATCGGTCTCGGTGACCTTAGACACTTCTGGGCAGGTGAAACATCTGCTGATGTAACTTGGGATTTAGGTATGTACATGTCAGGTTTCTTCCCATGTATGATGTTCGGTATTCCAGGTGCTGCTTTAGCTATGATCCACACAGCTAAAGATAATAAAAAGAAAGTTGCAATCGGTCTTGTTGCTTCAGCAGCCGTTTGTGCATTCGTATGTGGTGTTACAGAACCTTTCGAATTTGGTTTCATGTTCTTGGCATTCCCATTATATATTGTTTATGCAGCATTATATGGTATTTTTACAGTAATTACTGTATTAGTTGGATTCCGTGCAGGTTTCTGCTTCTCAGCAGGTGCAACTGACTTAGTATTCTCAGCTTCACTTCCAGCAGCACAAAACACATGGATGATCCTTCTATTAGGTCTTGCAGCATTTGCAGTATTCTATATTGTATTCCGTTTTGCAATCGTTAAATTCGATCTCAAAACACCAGGTAGAGAAGACGATGATGTAGAAAATGAAAAGAAAGTAACTTTAGCTAACAACGATTATACAGCAATCGCTAAGACGATCTTAGAAGGCGTTGGCGGAAAAGCAAATGTAGTATCTGCTGAAAACTGTATTACAAGACTTCGTATGGAAATCAAAGACCCAGCATTAGTAGACGAAAAGAAAATCAAATCAGCTGGTATCGCTGGTGTAGTTCGTCCAGGAAAAAATAATGTTCAGGCAATCGTTGGAACACAAGTACAATTTGTTGCTGATGAGTTCCAAAAATTATTAAAATAAGAAGAATTACATAAACTCATATAAGGAGATGCAGATGCTGCATCTCCTTATCTATATGAATGGGAGGATAATATGAGATATCACGTTCATAAAATTAATAATAGAGATCAAATAGAATCTTGTGAATTGTTTCACATCAATCAATATATGTGGAATAGTAAAATAGAACCTAAAACATATGGCTGGGTTGGGTATCTGGAAAATGAAGGCTTGTATGTCAAAATGGTATGTGACGAAGTTGATCCAAAGAGAGAATGCCAGAACCACAAAGAGATGGTATGTAAGGATAGTGCGATGGAAATATTTTTTGCCTTTACAGAAATAGATGAAATACTGACGAATGATTCAATGTATCTTAACTTCGAGATTAATGCGAATGGTGCAATGTATGCCAAGTATGGAAAAGGGCGTAAAAACAGGCAATTCATATCAGAAGAAGAATATGAAATGACGGAATGTAAGGCGACTGTGGAAGGAAAAAGATGGTTTTTAGAAGTGTTGTTTCCAGAAAAGTTTCTAAATAGAGTTTGTGACTTTGAAAGATTCAAACAAGGAAATATCTTTTATTGTAACTTTTACAAAATCGCAGAATATGACCCAATCTTACATTTTGGAAGCTATTCACCGATTGAAAATGAAACACCAAATTTCCATTTGCCAGTATTTTTTGCAGAGGCAGTGATAGAATAAAAGAGGCGAAATCTCTCGCCTCTTTTCTAATGGTATATTCTATTGTTTTCGTATTTTGCTTCTGATGTAATTTGAATATTTAGTCGTTTGAACTGTTTGATATCAACTGAAGAAAGCATTACAGATGTATGAGCTTGACAACCAGCTAATTTAGGAATCTGTTCTAATGCGAGTTGAGCATTTTCATCAGTAGCAGCACTGATTGAAAGTGCGATCAAAATCTCATCTGTGTGTAATCTTGGATTAACACTGCCAAGATATTCTGTTTTGAGTTTTTGAATTGGTTCAATTACTTCTGGAGAAATCAGGTGCAATTCGTCTTGTAATCCTGCAAGTGCTTTCAGTGCATTTAATAGTAATGCAGCACATGCGCCTAAAAGAGGAGTTGTTTTTCCAGTGATAATCTGACCGTCTGGAAGCTCTAAAGCGGCTGCAGGTCCAGCGGTTGTTTTTGATTTTTCCAATGCAGCTTTCACTACTTTTCTATCATCAATGCTGATATGAGCTTGCTTCATTAATAATTCAATTTTAAATGCTTCGTCTTCCTGAGAAGTTCCTTCTGCAAGTCTTTTTAATGCGTCGTAATATCTTCGGATGATTTCCTGGTTTGAAGCTTCTTTACATGCTTCATCATCACAGATACAGTTTCCAGCCATGTTAACACCCATATCGGTAGGTGATTTGTATGGGTTTTCACCATAAATGCGTTCAAAGATTGCATCTAATACAGGGAAAATTTCTACATCACGATTATAGTTTACAGTAGTAATGCCATATGCATCTAAGTGGAAAGGGTCTATCATGTTGACGTCATTTAAATCTGCAGTAGCTGCCTCATATGCAAGATTGACAGGATGTTTTAAAGGAATATTCCAAATTGGGAATGTTTCGAATTTAGCATATCCAGCACGAATTCCACGTTTGTGTTCATGATATAACTGTGAAAGGCAGGTTGCCATCTTTCCACTGCCTGGTCCAGGGGCTGTGATAATAACAAGTGGTCTCGAAGTTTCAATATATTCATTTCTTCCATAACCCTCATCACTAACGATTAACGGAATGTTAGAAGGATATCCTGCAATGCTATAATGAGTGTAAACTTTGATTCCCAGTTTTTCCAAACGTGTTTTAAACAAATCAGCACTGTTTTGTCCTGAATACTGAGTAATTACAACACTTCCAACGTAAAGCCCTTTTTCTTTAAAAGAATCCATGAGTCTTAAAACATCTGAATCATAGGTAATGCCTAAATCGCCTCTTACTTTATTTTTTTCGATGTCACCAGCACTAATTACAATAACAATCTCTGCCTGATCAGATAATTGCATTAATAAACGTAATTTACTGTCTGGAGCAAAACCAGGCAGCACTCTGGATGCATGATAGTCGTCAAATAGCTTTCCGCCAAACTCTAAATACAATTTGTTGTCAAAATGATTGATTCTTTCTCTAATATGCTCTGACTGCATTTTTAGATATTTTTCATTATCAAATCCAATTTTCATGTTTATCCATCCCTATCTCAAGTTTGGGTTCGTCTAGGAACCTGAATAATAAATTACCAAAATAGTATACTACAAAGTGTATAAGTTTATCTAGTCCTAATAGAAAATAAAATTTGGTAAATTTAGAAAACTTTAATAAAGAAGGAATGTATTTATAAATGTT
>CAZUVY010000157.1:0-3562 GCA_964623905.1 uncultured Faecalimonas sp. | reverse complement strand
AGTTCCCTCAAGATTGAGGGTTAGGGAGTTGAGGTGTCGTAGACACTTTTTTATACCAAAATGCAGAAGTTTCTTCAGTTTGGTTTATAGTCTGCTTCTAAAATGCCCCTTGTTCTTGTTTGGTACAGCAGCTAATCACCCTCCCTTCTTAATTGCATTGTAAAGTGATTGCTTCTGGAGCGATTTTCTTTTAAAATGTATTTATTTAATAGCATGCAAATAGTATATGAATCGAAAGTGGGTAATTTTAGAATGGAAGATTTTAAAAATTTAAATGAGACAAGGATAGAATCTGAGGAGATATATGACGGACAGGTCGTGCATTTGTACAAGGATACGGTGGAGCTGCCAAATGGGAAGTGTGCGACGAGGGAAACGATTCGCCACGTGGGAGCGGTTGCGATTGTTCCTTTGACGGAGGATGGAAAAGTGGTTGTAGAGCGTCAGTTCCGTTATCCGTTGGACTGTGTGATCACGGAGATTCCGGCAGGGAAATTAGACAGCAAGTCGGAAGACAGGCTTTCAGCGGCTAAGAGGGAGCTTGAGGAAGAAACAGGACTCATTGCAAGTGACTGGATGGAACTTGGGGACTATTATCCTGCGGCAGCTTATACGGATGAGGTGATCACAATGTACCTCGCGAGAGGATTACAGAAAGGAACCAGAAATCTGGATGAGGATGAATTTTTAAATATTATGGAAGTGAGTCTGGACGAGCTGGTGGAAGAGATCATGCAGGGAAAGATTGCGGATGGAAAAACGCAGGTTGCTTTACTGAAAGTATCTCATATGCGGAATCAGCTTTCTTAAAGTGAATTTTTATGATAGAATACCAGAGGAAAATGAACTTTATTTAGGAGGATTTGTATATGATTAAAGTTCTTATGGTCTGCCACGGCAGGATATGTACAGAACCTCGAAAAAGCCAGTAAAATCAAGGAAAATCGGCACTCGAACACCCTCAAGTACGCCATTTTGTACGCCAAATTTTTTGAAAATCCTTGATATGACAGTACTGTTTTGAACGTGAAAAACCAAAAATCGCCGTGAAAAATCATAAAATCACGGAGGATTTACACATGAGTAAACAGAAGAATAATGAAGTTTTAAAGTACAATGAGCCTGCATTTGCAGGGGTAGGAGACTACTTAATTCCGTTAATCAGGTTACAGCCTGTTGAAGAAAAGAGACTGAATAAGTATGGCAGGATGCGCAGGGCATTTCTACAGGAACAGAAACCAATCCTGTTTGATGATCTGGTACTGACGGAGCAGCTGTTCCCGCATCTGTATGAAGTACAGGAGACTGCGGAGAAAAGAGTGGAAGTCATTATGACTGGACTGCTTGAAAAGAATCCGGTTCCGGATAAGGAAACAGATGCCATGGCTTGGGTAAGGTACATGAATCTGCTGAAAGCAATGGCGGAGGAAATAGTGGTTAGAGAACTGATTTATGCATAATGTGAAATGGAACCAGCTCGGAACGGGCTGGTTTCTTTATCGGAAAATTGCCAATGAATTTAAAAAGGGAAGCAGGTGTGAGATGATATAAAAATAGTCTTTATGGTAGTATAATAAAGTTTAGTACACAATATAAAAGGAGTGCAGTAATGATAGAAAATCTTTTGATTACCGGACCACAGATTATGGATCCATGTGAGCCAATAATGAAAATCACAGATAATATTGAGCGTCAAAATATTATTGATAACTGTAAAAATAATGATAATAAATGGGGATTTGACCTCGAAAAAAAATATCATTTCCTAAACAACTATGAAAATGACGATTATTTATTTGTGGCTGACCTGTTAGAAGATGTTAGAAATATACACAAAAAAATTTATTATGATGCTGTTAATGACATCTGGATACGTGGAAATTCGGAAATTCCTTATATACATTTAGAATTCTGTGAAGAAGATGTGTTTATGAAAGATGAAAATCAGAATCCGGTTTTTGATGAAAATGGTATGTTTATCCCAGATGATAGAAAATTGAATATGGGAGTAGAAAAGCCGTTACCAAATGGTACACATATTTTGAAATTTAATTATTATTGGTTAAAACAATATTTGAAATTTCTTCAAAATGTATTTGATAGCAATGAAGAATTTTTGGTGAATTTACCACCAGATCAACCTGTACCAGAAGAAAGGTACGGGACAAAGCAGCAACTATTAAAATTGGCTGAGAATATCGAGAACTGCGGTTTGAAAAAGCAAGCGGATATTCTACGAATATATGTTGAGAGTTTTCGTGTCAGAGATAAAATAATGATTCCTGAGATGGTCTTTATGAATGAAAATGAACACATTGGATGGGGATTTGTTGATAAAGAGAGAAATGCAATTTCAATTCCAATGAAGAAAAGTATCTATAATACTTCAGGTTTTGCATCTTTATTTCAAAGTAGAGTTTTTCTTGTTACAGATATTTTTATTTCATCGTTAGAAATGATATTAGCTCATGAAACAGCGCATATTGCAAGAGGACATTGGAATCTTAGAGTAAATGAGGTTGAATATTCACAGCGACGCAATGTAATGATGAATTGCGAGATACAAGCTGATCATACTGCAATGAGATGGTTATTAAACGAATTGTTGTATGATACGATAACAGATGAGCCTGATTATCCAATTTTGGCATATACAAAGGAAAGTTTAATTTATTTATGGTCTGTAAGAATTTTTTCGGCATACCTTTCCTTGAGTTGGGGATACAGAGAGGATGAACGAGTTTGGTGCTTAAGAACCATAGATGAATTTTGTGGGGATCGCAGTAAAACGCATCCACCGTATCAATTCAGAGTATTCTCGATATTAAATCATGCAAAAGAACATTTGGATCATATGGAAAAGCAGAATAGTAAGGAGGGTTATATAATTAAAACTGCTGATAATAAACCTTTGGATAAAGATTTATTTGACCAAGTATGGTCAAAAACTATGGATATGGTATATTCTTTTGAAGTAGGGTTAAAGTCATCTTGGGGAAACGATGAAAGGTCTGTGTTGCAAAAGTTGGAAGATGGATTGAATATAGAAAAAAGAAGTATTCCTAATCATATGGAAGAAATCCCTTTTATGATGGCGTTTATGGAGCAATCACAAAAAGAACTTGCTGAATATGAAAAACAATGGCCGGAAATTTTGGAAAAGCTAAGACAATATGGTATGTATTTTGTTATGTAATATATAGACTTAAAAGCATTCGATTACGTAAGTCGAATGCTTTTATTAATACCGGAATCGGCAAAAACAAAAGGTAAATATATGAAAACGATTGAATTTATTGCCGATAATATGGTATACTGTACATTAGATAAGTGTAAATTTTAAATTTGATTTATAACGGAGGAGAGCAGATGCGATACCTTTCAGTTACTGAAATAGCTACAAAGTGGAATGTTTCAGAGCGCAGCGTAAGAAACTACTGTGCCCAGGGACGTGTGCCTGGTGCATTTCTTACCGGCAAGACTTGGAATATTCCTGAAAATGCAGAGAAACCGGAGCGTTCCAACAAGAAAAAAGAACGGCCGGTTACTTTGTTGGATATTC
>CAZUVY010000156.1:0-3570 GCA_964623905.1 uncultured Faecalimonas sp. | reverse complement strand
ACGATGATCAATGCATTTGGATGTGGATTTTCCGAAGGATATGGAAATGACTTTGATATTTCCAAACTTCGATATGATAAGATTATTATTATGGCCGATGCCGACGTAGACGGTGCTCACATTTCTACCTTATTACTGACATTGTTCTACCGTTTTATGCCGGAACTGATTTTCGAAGGCCATGTTTATATTGCGATGCCTCCACTCTATAAGGCGATGCCAAAGAATGGGGAAGAAGAATATTTATACGACGATAAGGCATTGGAGAAATATCGCCAGCGTCAGAAAGGTCCGTTTACTCTGCAAAGATACAAAGGTCTTGGAGAGATGGACGCAGAGCAGCTTTGGGAGACGACGCTCAACCCAGATACTCGTATTATGAAGCGCGTAGAGATCGAAGATGCGAGAATGGCTTCTGCGGTGACAGAGATGCTGATGGGAAGCGATGTTCCGCCAAGACGTGCATTCATTTATGAGAATGCAAAAGAAGCAGAGTTAGATATTTAGGAGGCAGCGAAAGATGAAAGGACAACTTAGTTTGCAGACAGAGCAGATTATTAGAACAGAGTATTCCGATGTAATGAAGAAGTCTTACATCGATTATGCCATGAGTGTTATCATTGCCAGAGCGCTTCCAGATGTGCGTGACGGATTAAAGCCGGTACAGCGAAGAGTGCTCTATGATATGCACGAACTTGGGATTAAATATGACAAACCATACCGTAAATGTGCCCGTATCGTAGGGGATACGATGGGTAAATACCATCCTCACGGGGATAGTTCGATCTACGATTCATTAGTCGTGATGGCACAGGATTTTAAGAAAGGCATGATTCTGGTAGACGGTCATGGTAACTTTGGTTCCATCGAAGGGGATGGCGCAGCGGCTATGCGTTATACAGAAGCAAGGCTGGCGAAATTGACACAGGAAGTATTCCTTGCAGATTTGGATAAGAATGTGGTCGATTTTATGCCAAACTTCGATGAGACAGAGAAAGAACCGGAAGTGCTTCCGGTACGTATTCCAAACCTTCTGGTCAACGGGGCAGAGGGGATTGCGGTTGGTATGGCAACCAGCATTCCAACACACAATCTGGGAGAAGTCGTGGATGCAGTTATTGCATACATGAAGAACAACAATATTACGACAAAAGAACTGATGAAATATGTCAAAGGTCCAGATTTTCCAACGGGCGGTATCGTTGTAAATAAAGACGATCTGCTGGAGATTTATGAAACAGGAGTAGGGAAGATCAAACTCCGCGGCAAAGTAGAAGTGGAAGAGATGAAAGGCGGCAAGAAACGTCTTGTGATCTCGGAGATCCCTTATACGATGATCGGAGCCGGCATTGGCAAGTTCTTGAATGATGTCGCAGCGCTTGTAGAGACGAAAAAGACAACGGATATCGTAGATATTTCCAATATGTCTTCCAAAGAAGGGATCCGCATTGTATTAGAACTGAAAAAAGATACAGATGTAGAGAATCTCAAAAACATGCTTTACAAAAAGACGCGTTTGGAAGATACTTTTGGAGTGAATATGCTTGCGGTTGCAGATGGCAAGCCAGAGACACTTGGACTGAAAGGCATCATCGAGCATCATGTGGATTTTCAGTTTGAACTTGCAACCAGAAAGTATAAGACATTGCTTGCAAAAGAACTGGATAAGAAAGAGATTCAGGAAGGTCTGATCAAAGCATGTGATGTGATCGACCTGATCATCGAGATTCTTCGTGGAAGTAAAAATATCAAAGATGCGAAGGCATGTCTGGTACACGGAGAGACAGAGAATATCAAATTTAAGACCAAGATTTCAAAGAAGATGGCGTCTATGCTTCGTTTTACAGAGAGACAGGCAACTGCGATCCTGGAGATGAGACTTTACAAGTTGATCGGTCTTGAGATTGAAGCGCTTCAGATGGAACATGAGACGACCTTGAAAAATATCGCAAGATACGAAGATATTCTGAACAATTACGATACGATGGCAGACGTGATCATTGCTGATTTGCAGAAAGTAAAGAAAGAATATACAAGAAAGCGTCGTACTGTCATTGAAAATGCTGAAGAAGCAGTGTTTGAAGAAAAGAAAATCGAAGAACATGAAGTGGTACTTCTGATGGATCGATTTGGATATACAAGAACCGTGGACGTTGCTGTTTACGAAAGAAATAAAGAGGCAGCAGATGCGGAAAGCAGACATATCCTTACATGCATGAATACAGGTAAGATCTGTATTTTCACAAGCGCAGGAAAGATGCATCAGGCAAAAGTGCTGGATGTACCATTTGGCAACTTCCGTAACAAAGGAACGCCGATCGACAATATCAGCAACTTTAACAGTTCGGAAGAGCAGATCGTATACATGTGCGATGAAAATCAGCTTCACATGGGAAGATTGATGTTTGCAACCAAACAGGGCATGATCAAGCAGGTAGAAGCCAATGAATTCCTGGCTGCGAAACGTACGATTGTTGCAACAAAATTGCAGGAAGATGACGAGGTGATCAGTGTTCAGGTGCTGAGCGAAAAGCATCAGGTAGTGCTCCAGACAGCAAATGATTATTTCTTACGATTCCCTGCTTCCGAAGTGTCAGAAAAGAAAAAATCTGCAATCGGTGTACGAGGCATTAAATTACAGAAAAATGATGTTCTGGAACATGTATATTTATTTGAAGAAGGAACAGAAAGCAAGATACAATACAAAGGAAAAGAAATCACACTGAACCGTTTAAAGACAGCAAAACGAGATGGCGTTGGAAATAAGCAGAGGATTTAGTGCTGATATAGATTACAAAAGAGAAAAGAGATGACAAAATGAATTTGATGTTACTTTTATTTTTGCTGGTCGTAGTAGTAAGTACCGTATTGGCAAAAGAAAAAAACTTTTTGGATATGACAATGCATCTGGTTTACATGATTGTATTCCTTTTTATTGCAGGGCTGATCATACCAAAACTGGCAATCAATTATGAGAGTCTCGAAAGTATGTTTACAGAGGAACAGCTTTCTTTTATCAAGATTGATCCGTCTCTGGAAGAATTGCCAGCGAATATCAAGACAGAACTTCTGGCAGAATATCCTCATTTTGGTGAAATAGCAGATATAACAGAAGGAGGAAATGCAGAGAGAGCGATCGGTTTTATGCTTGCCGGCGGAGTGATCATGATTCTGCTTACACTATTTGCAATCGTGAAATTTGTATTTTCACCAATTTCAAAAGCATTTGATCTGGTTACAAAGCTGCCGGTCATTGAAGTGATCGATATGGTTCTGGCTATGGTGCTGGGAGCAGTGAGAGGATTACTTTGGGTATGGGTTCTTATGATCATCATATCATTCTTCGGAGCAACTGCAATCGGTTCGATCATGTTGAAACAGATCGGAGAATCTATGATTCTTACATTTTTATATGAAAACAATCTCATTATTCATTTGTTCTTTTAGATGAGATAGGTTGCTTATGACAAAAATTACAAAAAAAGGCTTGATTTTAAAACTATTCAGTGCTATATTCCCGTCTTTGACAGTTTGAGAAAAAGAAAATCGCTACAATCCCAGTAAGTATGC
>CAZUVY010000155.1:0-3694 GCA_964623905.1 uncultured Faecalimonas sp. | reverse complement strand
GGCTATTTTTTTTGCCTTTCACAAACATCGAGCAATTTCCTAATATATAAAAAAAAGACAAGTCGCCGTCACGCGACCTGCCACATTTGCTGCATAAAATGCCATTATAACCCTATTTTTCTATTTTGCATCCATCATCGGGAATCTCACCTCTATCGTAAATATTCCTCTTTCCAAATAAGCCTTTGCTTCTCCTCCCATCTGGTTGGCAAAACGTTTTACGATAGCAAGTCCCAGTCCTGTTGTCTTACGTGTACGTGATTGATCAGTGGTATAGAATCTGTCAAAAATACGGTCCAAATCCTTTTCTTCAATACTCCCTGTCCGGTTGGAAACTTCCAATACCACTTCTTTTTCTTTCTTCTTTAATTGAAATCTATAACCACCATTTCCATGAACCAGGGCATTTTTTATCAGATTTTCAATAATTCTGATCATCGCCCGCTTATCTGCATAGATATAGCATGGTGTTTCTTCCATCTCAATGATTGGCTCACAATTCTTTTCTGCAAAATCATCATAAAACATTGATACCGTTTCCATGAAAATATTATTTAGATTAACCTTTTCCATCGAAAACTCAAGTTCACCTGCTTCTACGCGTGTATATTCAAACAACTGATTCAGCATTTCTGTTACATCATCAATACGCTGTTCTACTTTTTGGATATAGAGCTGCTGCTTTTCTGCCGAAAGACTGCCTCCTGCGATCATCTGAGTATACCCTTTTGCACTGGTAAGCGGCGTACGGATATCATGCGAAATACTTGTAATACTCTCCTTGTACAATCGATTATCATTTGCAAATTTCCCTATTTTTTCTCGGTTTTCCAGCAGCATTTTGTTTAGCAGTTCAATCATTTCATCAGTCTTTCCAACATGACAATAAGAGGATAACCGATAATTGGTATCCTCTTTACTTAACATGGAAAGTTCTTTATTTATATGATGAATCTGGCTTCGATACAGCCATAGGCGCGTTCCTAAAACGCCTATGATCAGAATTAAGACAATTATAATTCCATAAATCATTGTTTTACACCATACTCTCCTGTATTCTTTGTCTATTTAATGTCTGCTCTTTGAAAATGTGTCATTCCAAGTACCATAGAAATTGCAGACCACATTACAGCCACTGAAATCACTCTTCCAACAAAATCCATTTCAATAGAACCCACCGGACAGTCTGCGATCAGGTCCATGATCCAATATGATTTTGTACGGAAATCTAACTGAAATTTCATGAAGATCAGATCCAGTGCACTTGTAATTGTTGTGGAAAACATAAGCACACCCATGCAGATAGAAATTCCAACTGCTGTGCTTCTCACAAATTCGCAAAACATAACGATCACACTGGTAAATGCTACTGTAAGCAGTAACTGAATCCCTGAATAACTAAAAAGTGTTGTCCAAAATGATTCGCCCATACCGGCTTTTCCAAATGCGATATAACCACTCAACACCATCGAAGCAATAATCAAAATCTGCATAACAACCGCTGTTATCAAAGAAGAAATCCATTTTGCAGCAAATACGGTTCTGCCGGAATATCCTTTTCCTGCTATATTTTTGATCGCTCCGTGATTATATTCGCTTACTACCCAGATACAACTAAAAATGCCGGTAAATATAAGCATCATGCCACTTGCTGTAACTTCCCCCATCACATCCATGATCTGAAACTGCGCAGCATCAGCATCTTCACTCACTGTAACTCCATTTGTTCCATTTTCCACCTCACCATTTTGAATCTGCAGGGCTACCGAAAATGAAAAATAGATCAGTATGACCAACAGAATTGCGATACTCGCACATACAATAAAACTTTTGCTTTTTTTCCATTTATAAAATTCTGCACTAAGTAAATTCAACATTTTTATTTCCTCCGATATTCTACTTTCTTCCCTGTGGTGCATCGAGCAGATCCATAAAGTAACCTTCCAGATCTTGTCCTGCCAGATAACTTTCGTATAACTCTGCTCCGCCTTCCATCAAAGCTCGATTGATAGCAGCTGCCTCATCCATTTTTTCAAAGATGCGAATCTCTTTATTTTCCAATACATCATAATTGGTAATAGAAAGTTTCTCTTCTAAAATACGAGATGCAAGCGAAACGTCATTCACCTTAATCTTCTGACATCTTTTGCAGCGTTCTTCTAATTCTTCTGCATCAAATTCTTCGATTAAAACACCATTTTGAATGATTCCATATCGGTTTGCCAATTTTGATAATTCACCTAAAATGTGACTTGAGATCAAAATTGTAATCTGTTTTTCTTTATTTAGTTTTAAAAGAAGATCACGGATTTCTTTAATTCCGGAAGGATCCAATCCATTGATCGGTTCATCTAAAATCAAAAAGTCTGGATTTCTGACAAGTGAAATGGCAATTCCCAATCGTTGCTTCATCCCCATGGAAAAGTTTTTGACTTTCTTATTCCCAACATCTCCAAGACCGACAAACTCCAGCATTTCATTTACTACATTTTTATCTGTGATCCCAAAGTTGCGTCGAACGATTTCCATATTCTGACTTGCCGTCATATTTGGATACATTCCTGGGTCTTCGATCAGAATCCCAATTCGTTTTCGCTGCGTCTCGACTTCTGTACTTTCAAACAGTTCCAGACTTCCATCTGATGGAGCAGCAAGACCTGACACCATTCTCATAAAAGTGGTTTTACCAGCACCATTTTTTCCGATAAACCCGTAGATATCTCCTTTTTTCACATGCATGTTTACTGCATTTACAACCTTATTTTTTCCATATATCTTTGTAAGGTTCTGTGTTTTTAATACATATTCCATCTTTATCTAATTCCTTTCTGTTTTGCTGATGTAGTTATCTTATCAGGCTATTTTTTAGAAACATTAGGAAAAGTATAAAGAATTCTTAAAGTTTTGCATTTTATTCCATTTTAAATCCAATTCCCCATACGGTCTGGATATAGCTTTCTTCCTGATTTGCTTTTGCAAGCTTCTGCCTAATATTACTGATATGCACATTTACCGCATTATCTTCTCCCAGATATTCTTCATTCCAGACAGACTCGTAAATATTATTTTTCGTAAAAACTTTCCCCGGATTTGTGATCAATAATTTTAAGATCAGATATTCTCGTCTGGTCAAAGAGACTTCCTGCCCTGAGACTGTGATTTTAAAATATTCCGGTTCCATTACGATATCTTTGTATGTAAGCTGCTTCGAACTATTCATTGCTCTGTTGCCGCCATTTCTTCGAAGCACTGCCTCTAATCTTGCAAGCAATTCGTCTGTATCAAATGGCTTTACAATAAAATCATCTGCGCCTGCACGTAAAAGCTGGATTCTGACGCTGACATCGTCCTTTGCTGACGCAATGATAACAGCTATTTCTGGATTGATCTTCTTTATTTCTTCCAAAAGCTGTTCTCCGCTCATCCCCGGCAGCATCAGATCCAGGATCACCGCTGTTGGCATCTCGTTTTTCACATATAACAATGCCTCCGTCCCTGAAAATGCGGACTCGGTCTGAAATCCCTGATTTCTTAGAAGTTCCTGAAGCATATGATTGATCTCATTGTCATCCTCTACGATTAATATGTAATTCCTCATAACGCACTCTTTTCCTGTTTTCTGTAAATTCTTTTCCTTGCATTATAATTGTTGTTCCAATCTTTGTCCATAGATGTTTCACTCCCGCAAAAAAAG
>CAZUVY010000154.1:0-3725 GCA_964623905.1 uncultured Faecalimonas sp. | reverse complement strand
CTTCTTTACACCATTCTAAATAAGCACGATATGTCTTAATACCAAATTCTACCGTAAGCAGATAATATTTGTGTGTATCATCCATTGCAAGATTATTTCTAAGAGTACTTGCTGCATCTATGAGATAAGGCAGTTCGTTCTCAATCTTCTCTTCAAATGTATCTACATGAGATATTGCTTGTAATGGCCCGGCTTCATTCCCGAAAAATAATTTTAACAATGTTTCATAGCGCAATTCATCCTTTTCCGCAGGAATTGTAAGCCATTCTTTTAAATAACTTCTTCCTTCCTCTGTAATAGAATATATTATTTTATTTCGCTTATTGTCTGCTCCGTCACGTTTGTTTGCCAATCCTCGTTTTACCAAATCACTAAGAGCAGGATATATGCTGCCATAACTCGCTCCCCAAAAATACTTTAATGATGTATCCATTCTTTTTTTTATTTCATATCCTGTCAAATCTTCATGACTTAACAATCCCAAAATCACACAATCAATCTTCTTTTCTATTGCCATTGGTTTCTCATTTCCTTTCTTGAATATATCATCCTGATACGTTTAACAATATATCATTTTGATATATTTGTCAAGTTGATACTTTATAATTCAAAAAAGATCTCAGCAATGAGGTCCGTTTGTGATACCCCAAATTTATAAACACACAGATTTTTTCATTACCATTTATCTTCGCATTTTCGAATCTCATGAGCAAGGGATAGCTTGAACCTCCATAGTTATTAGCTAAACGGACGCTTACTTTGTTCATGTTGGCAAAATCAAACGCGGCGCAAACGAAGGGGCAGTTTTCTCAAAACATGAGGCTGCTTTTTCGTTTACGCCGCTATTGATTGTAACCTAAAGAAGTTTCAAGTGTCTTTCCGTATAGATTCTAATACTTCAGCAATATCAGCATCAATACAAATCGACTTGTTCTTCAATTCCACTGGCAAGTAACATTCCCCTAAATTTATGCACACATAGGTGGCATTGGGATACTGTGTGGTCATTTGCCAAAACGGATATTTGATAATCGCAGGAGTATTCGCACCTACTCCCAATTCAAGAAACAGTATGTTTGATTTACTATGTTCATGAACAAAATCTCCATATCTTTTTGCTGCCTTATACCAACCGTCGTCTTGAACGAAAGTATTGTCACATCGCAGATTCATTGTCATCGGTTTTCCACATTTTGGACAATACGGAATAAGTTTTGACGGAATAAGCATATCTTTTTGCTGTTTAACCATCTGACGAACTACAGCTTCGTTATCATAAGTTTCCTGATGACAAGGAGCACTGCATTGCCATAATCCGTAGTCTCCCTGTGTATAAAACAATCTGTTTTTATCGAATCCGGCTAACTGAAATTGATGATCTACGTTTGTTGTGATCACAAAATAATTCTTATCTTTTACCAAATCTAATAAATCAAAATAAGGTTTTCCCGGTTGCTCGGCATAACGATTATAAAAAATATGCCGGCTCCACCATGCCCAGTATTCTTCCAACGAATCAAAAGGATAGAATCCGCCAGAATAGATGTCGCGGATTCCAAACTTTTTATGAAAATCAGAAAAATAACGCATGAAGCGTTCCCCATCGTAAGTTAACCCCGCCGATGTCGACAGACCGGACCCTGCCCCAATTACAATAGCATCAGATGAGTCGATTGCTTTTTTCAGTTTTTCAATTTTCTGTGAGAAGTCTTCTGTAGATTTCATAGTCCATGTCTTTGAAAACATTAAATATCACCTTTATTCTACTGCCTGTTTCAGTTTTATATTGTTGTACTGTATTTACTGCGATTTCAGCAGCCCTTTGATTTGGGAAATGAAATACCCCAGTAGAAATACAGCAAAATGCTACACTATGGATTTTGTATTGTTCTGCCAATTCCAGACAGGAACGATAACATGAAGCAAGTAACTCTTCATCATGCTCTGTCACTGGTCCATGGATGATAGGGCCAACAGTATGCAATACGTAATTACAAGGCAGATTGTATGCCTTTGTAATCTTTGCAGTACCAGTTGGTTCTTCATGTCCTTGCTTTTTCATAAGTTCTGCACATTCAAGACGAAGCTGTACACCCGCATAAGTATGGATGCAATTATCTATACATGCATGGCATGGAACATAACATCCAGTCATCCCACTGTTAGCAGCATTGACGATTGCTCCACAGCGGAGAGTAGTAATATCTCCCTGCCATAAATACAGTTCTTCCTTAATAGGAATCAATTCCTCTGCATCAGTAATTCCTAACAGTTCCAACTCATTTTGTAAATATTCATTCTGTATTTCCAAAAAGTCCCTGTCTATTCTTCGTGGCAATCTGATATTAAATAAGGAACGTAGGATTCGTTTTTCCTCATATTCATTATCGGGTACTGCCATTCCACGATAGCGGGAATCTTCATCTAATAAACGTTTGATTAAATATTTTCGTTTTTCTTTCTGTGTCACGTAATCACCCCAATATAATGTTACCAGCTTTGCTCGTGAAAAGAAAGCAGGCACTAATAGGTGCTATGGTTTCTGTTAGATACTATTGTAGCCCTGCAAGTCGAATATCTGCAGGGCTACTTGTCCATCACTTATTAAAATTCATAAGGAGGACTGCCTGAAAAATCAGCAATAACACCGTGAGGATTTTCAAGATAGAATACCTCAAAGATTGGATTGTCAGCAGTCTGATACTGACCTTTTACAATCGGATTGTTCATGCAGCCTTCCTTAACAGCCATGTTGTTCTCAAATACGACTTTTCCGTTAAGACGAATCCATGCATATTCTGGAGAGGAAATAGAAATTTCAATTTCAGGATTGGCAATCATATCCTTGTAAACGTCTTTCTGATTGTTGGTACAGAACCACAGTTTTCCATTCTGTTCAAAACAGAACATGAAAGGACGGCATTTTGCTTTGCCATCTCGACCAACAGTGGCCAGATACTGAACCGGATTTGCAGACAAAAATTCAATAACTTTGTTCATTGCGAACACCTCCTTTGTATTCGGGTGCTTGACTTGTACATCCCGTACCATTAGAATATGGTCAAAGGTATCAAATGTAAAGTAAGCACAAAAATGTGCCGTAGTTACCAAATAGAAACTATTGGAGGATATAGAGATGGAATTACCTGCTTGCCCTGTAGAAACCACCCTAATGATTATTGGAGATAAGTGGAAAGTTTTAATTCTTCGCGACCTGATGAATGGAACGATGCGATTTGGTGAATTGAAAAAATCGATTGGTCATGTTTCGCAGAAAGTTCTGACTGCCCAGCTCAGAGATATGGAGGACAAGGGACTTTTGACACGAAAAGTCTATGCAGAAGTTCCGCCCCGTGTTGAATATACACTAACAGAAACAGGGTATAGTTTAAAGCCCGTGTTAGATGCTCTTTGGGCATGGGGTGAACAATATAAAGAAAAAAATGGACATTAGACGTTTTCCAAAACAATAAAGAGTATGGGCAATATTCTTTTGTGTGAACATTGACCATACTCTAAAATTTTCTTTCTCTTTCAAAATTGCTGTTTACATTTTCTTAAAGCATCTAATAATGAATCCATCATTTCGATACCAGGCATATGGCCTGTATTAGTAACCACCTTGCACTCTAAATTTGTATTATTACTACTAGCCACTAATTCTTTCACTAATTGTTGATGCTCCTTTAAAATAGCATATTTTAGATTTTCTTGCTTGTCACAGA
>CAZUVY010000153.1:0-3773 GCA_964623905.1 uncultured Faecalimonas sp. | reverse complement strand
AACCAGCGACACAGGGATTTTCAGTCCCTTGCTCTACCAACTGAGCTATCTGGGCCTACATCCTTTATAGCTGTTCTTTAGCACGAGATTTATGATATCACGCTAATTCGTAAAAGTCAACATTTTTTCAAAATTTTTTATACTAATTTTTCCGCCAATTCTTCCATAGCTTTTAAATTTGCTGCATTCATTGTTGATTTAATCGTCACAACTGGTTCAAGCATTGTGATATTTTTCATATCTTCAAAGTAAGCTTTCATCTTCTTTGCAGCCATTGGTGCCCAGCTTCCATTTTCCATCAATGCAACAGTACGTTTCTGATAATTCTTTGCTTTCAAATGTGCGAGAAAATCTTCCATACATGGGAATAAACCTCCGTCATAAGTAGATGAAGCAACGACAATTTTATCATAACGGAACGCATCTTCTACAGCTTCTGCTAAATCATCTCTTGAAAGATCTGCAATTGCAACTTTTTTTGCACCTTTTTCTTCTAAGATTTCTGCTAATTTTTTTGCAGCCTTTGCTGTATTTCCATGAATCGATGCATATGCGATAAATACGCCTTCGTCTTCTGGCTCGTATTTGCTCCAAGTATCATATTTTCCAATGTAATATCCAAGATTCTCTTTCAAAATAGGACCATGAAGCGGACAGATCATCTGAATATCAAGTGTTGCTGCCTTTTTAAGAAGCGCTTGTACTTGCACACCGTATTTTCCTACAATATTAAAATAGTATCTTCTTGCTTCACATGCCCAGTCTTCTTCCACGTCTAACGCACCAAATTTTCCAAAACCATCTGCTGAGAATAAGATTTTTTCTGATTGTTCATATGCAACCATTACTTCTGGCCAGTGTACCATAGGAGCCATAAAGAATTGTAATATATGTGCTCCGAGGTTTAATGTATCTCCTTCTTTCACAACAACAGTTCTTCCTGTCAGATCTACATCAAAAAACTGCTGAATCATCGGAAATGTCTTTGCATTTCCAACCACCTGCATCTGAGGATATTTGTCCATCAACATCTTAATATTTGCTGCATGGTCTGGTTCCATATGCGAAACAACCAGATAAGCTGGTTCTTTGTCACCCAGTACTTGTTCTACGTTTGCGATCCATTCTTCTGTTTTTCTGGCATCTACAGTATCCATGATCGTAATTTTATCATCTAAAATGACATATGAGTTATAAGAAACTCCATTTGGAATGATGTACTGACTTTCAAATAAGTCTAATGTTTTATCATCTACACCTACATATAAAATTGAGTCTGTAATTTTAATATCGTTCATATGATTTCCTCCTATATTTGTAAATATTATACAGTATATACATTTTAATATTCAACATACAATCAATTGGGAATTAATGTATATTGTCATTTCAAAATAAAACTGTCAAAAATAAACAGATCAAAATGCGGCTTTGCCTTTTCATATTCTTTCTGGTTCTTTACTGTCCAAGTCACAGACAGTGCGCCCAGCTTCCGACAGATACGACGAGAAATATTATCCGCATCCTTATGGCGGTATGCGATAAAATCTGGTCTTGTCAAAAAGTTTGTCAACAAATAAGTCATAACTCTCAGATAAAAAGCCTTCTTTCCGCCTCTTGCATAATTCTCGCTCAATTGGCCACGAACAACATCTGGACGATTCTTACGATACCACTGTACTGCAAATGGATGAAAAGATTCTATACAATATGTACCTTGATAATTTTCCAACACCTTATTTCCAAGTTCGCATACCTTCGTATCTACGCGATCCATTTTATATTCAATAATAACTGGCACTTTCCCATTTACTAATTTAAGAACTTCTTCAAATGTAGGAATTGTCTGATCAGAATCGGCCAGTTTTATTTTCTGAAGTTCTTCTAATGTGTATTCCCATACCTTTCCATCAATTCCACAAACTCTTTTTAAAGAAGCATCGTGGAATACGACTGGAACGTTATCCTTACTAAGTTGTACATCAAATTCAATCCCATAACCAGCTTCTACAGCTTTGCGAATCGCATTTAACGAATTTTCCGGTGCATTTGATTTGTTATCAAACAATCCTCTATGCGCATAATGCACACCATAGAATTTAGAAACATCTGGTTTATGAAATACTCTTGGGCAGATCAGGAAAAGATAAATCACTGCCAGTATTAACAGAATTCCAAAAAAGATGAACAAGATCTTCATAAAACACCTCACCTTAATCGTCTACATCAAAATTTTCCAACATACTTTTCTTTTGAACAGGCTTTGAATCCCCGTGTTTTACCT
This sequence comes from uncultured Faecalimonas sp., assembly GCA_964623905.1. Classification (GTDB taxonomy): domain Bacteria; phylum Bacillota; class Clostridia; order Lachnospirales; family Lachnospiraceae; genus Faecalimonas. The sequence continues at coordinate 1,489 of CAZUVY010000153.1, read as the reverse complement.
GTGACATCGTGATAAATGCAAGTACACAGAATGTAACAGAATATGGAAATAATGTTCTATAAGAAACATTTTCTAATAAAAATCCCGAAAGAATTGGTGTGATAACCTGCGCTGACATCGAAAATGTATAATACAACCCGGTGTATTTACCAACATCTCCTGCGCTGCTCATCTCTACAACCATAGGATACGAGTTAACACCAATAGAAGCCCATGCGAATCCAATGATTCCAAAGAAAATCACCATCGACCAATGATATGTATTATAAAGACCAGCCGCAAAGAAACAAGTTCCCAATAAAACAATACCGATCAAAATCATTTTCTTACGTCCAATCTTACTTGCCATCATACCTATTGGAATATAACTGAGAATTGCTGCCACCGTTGCAATCAAAAGACAGTCTGCATATCCACCGCCTTCCAATCCCCAGACATGTGTCGCATAACGTGAAAATGCAGTTGTTACTGCATTGTATGCAATGAACCAAAACGCTACTGAAAGAAGAATAAATACCAGACTTTTCTTTACATCTTTTGGTAATTTTCCTGTTCCTTGAGGCAATTTTTCACTTTCTTCTACTTCTTCTCCATGAGCATTGATTTCTGTACGAAGTTTGTTTTCCTTAATTGTAAAAAACAAAATCGCAACACTAATAACCATGAATAATCCTATCGAAATGAATAATGGATAATAGTTTGGTGTTTCACCTCCACCTACCATTACTTTGATCATGATCAACGTATATACACCGCCAACAGCTCCCATAAGATTGATAACCGCATTCGCCTTACTTCGTAATTGCTTTGGCGTAAGATCTGGCATCAATGCAACCGCCGGTGAACGATAAGTTCCCATACTGATTAAAAGAATAAATAATCCGCCTACGAACAGAACAATATTTTTTGTGTTGTCTGCAAATGGCAAAATCATAAGGAATACAAACGCAAGTGCCGTTCCAGTCAAAATAAATGGCATTCTTTTCCCAATTGGTGTACTTACTTTATCCGATAATGCACCAAAAATCGGAAGCAGGAACAACGCTAAAACATTGTCGGCTGCCATGATGGTCCCTGTTATAGTTTCCCCCATGCCGAACGTATTTTTCAAAATCAGCGGAATTACGTTATCATACATCTGCCAAAATGCACTGATAGATAAGAACGCAAGCCCAATTAGAAAAGTTCTTTTGTAATTCAGTTTCATCTCACCCTCCATAAATTAATAATATTAAAATCTCTTGTAGTATATCATTAAAAAAAGGCAAAAAAAAGAGCAAAGCTTTGTGTTTACCAAAACTTTACTCTCATTCCTTAATGCCGCAAACCGGAATCGAACCGGTACGGGAGTATAAGTCCCGCAGGATTTTAAGTCCTGTGCGTCTGCCAGTTCCGCCACTGCGGCATACGCTTCTTGCAAATTTGCTTTCAGCGAATGGATGGAGGTGGATTCGAACCACCGAAAGCGTTGCTAACAGATTTACAGTCT
>CAZUVY010000152.1:0-3801 GCA_964623905.1 uncultured Faecalimonas sp. | reverse complement strand
AGATTCGTACAGTGACTTGTCGCCAGTTTCCTAACTTGACATTCGCTCCACGGAACACCTGCCGTTCTTCTCGGCAGCAACCTCACGCTTCATCGCTATCTTGTCACAGCTTTTTCATTATATAAGATATGTTCAAATATTGCAAGTACTTTTTCACAATTTTTTAATTATTTTTTTGTACTTATTTACATACATCTTTTCATAACAAAGCAGCACATTCGCTGCATACATTAATATAGAAGAAACTCGTTCAAAATGCAAGTTTTTTTCCTTATTATATTATGTACAAAATCAGATACATTCCTTTATACAAATATATCTTGTCCATAAATCAACATTTTTTTACATTTTCTTTAATACTTTACCATCTCAGCATAATTTAATTGACTTTTTCTGTGCAATTTGATAGTATAATTTATATTAGACAGTCATATTTTTAACAAAATGCATACATTTTCGGGGGATGTATGTATCCGGTTTCATTTACTTAGCCTAAAGGTATGAAATGTTTAAAAGAAAATTTAATATTTTGGAGGAATGATTATGGTATTAACAATCATGAGAGTCGCACTCATCGCTATCGCAGTTATTACTACATTAGTAATCATTAAAGACTGTATGGCACACAAAGACGAAATTAAGGGAGCTTCAATGGGTCAATGGATCACATTATGTATTATCGGTTTCCTTACAAACTTCTTTGATACTTGGGGAATCGGTTCATTCGCACCAACTCAAGCTTCATTCAAGTTTACAAAATCTTCTCCAGACGAAACAGTACCTGGTACACTTAACGTAGGTGATACTCTTCCTGTATCTGTAGAAGCTATTTTATTCCTTACTTCTGTAGAAGTTGAACCACTCACATTAGTATTAATGTTAGCATCTGCATCTCTTGGTGCTTTCATCGGAGCTGGTATCGTATCTAAATGGAACCTTAAAACAATCCGTTACGTAATGGCTACATTCCTTGTTGTTTGTGCTATCGTTACAATTTGTCGTACAGCTGACGTTGGTCCTTTCGGTGTACAGGGTACAGCTATTGCTCTTACAGGTATCAAGTTAATCCTTGGTGTTGTAGGTAACTTCTTCTTAGGTGCATTCATGATGGTAGGTCTTGGACTTTACTCACCATGTATCGCTCTTGTTGCTATTTTAGGTATGAACGTTGACACAGCTTTCCCTATCATGATGGGTTCTTGTGCATTCTTAATGAACATATCTGTATTCAAATTCGTTAAAGAAGGAAAATACGATCGTCGTGCTACACTTTGCTTAATGTTCGCAGGTGCTTTAGGTGCATACGCAGCTTACTTATTAATCAACTACTGCTTCAGCTTAACACTTCTTACATACATCGTATGTGGAGTTATGTTCATTACAGCAGCTATGTACATCAAAGATGCTAAAAAAGCTTAATTTTATAACAATTCAATATCAATAAAAAATGAGGACCCCCGGTCCTCATTTTTATTATTTATTTTTCTTATTCGCTTTCTTTTCTCTTGCTTCTGCTCTCTTTTCAGCAGCTTTTGTATCATATTCTATCTCTTTTTGTTTCATATTATTTCTATATACCAGCCATTTGTTTTTTACTGTCCCTGGAAGGAACTCAAATTTTTCATTACTTTTTCTCTCAATAAATTCTTGAAATTCCTCTACATTTCCTTCCACAAATGCTTTTTTAGGCAGCAAATACAAATCTTCATTATTTACACCTACATAATAATTCTTTTCATCGCCATAAAAACAACTCACACTACTATATCCACCAACATTTTGCGATAATTCTCCATTCTCATATACATGAATATTACCATTTGTAAAAGCATATGTAAGTTCTGTCTGATTCTTATATGCCAAATCTGCCCTTTTAAGTCTCCATACTGCTATCTGTGGTAAAAATAACGAAAACACCAATAACGCTATCCCTACCGTGCCAATCACAGCCCCCTGTGTTGTGTTCCCGCCTTTTGCAGCAAGATATCCAATTACCACAAGTCCAATCGCAAACGCACGCAACTTAAATCTGCCAGAAGCCCCTTTAGCTCTATACGTGAAAGAAATAAAATCTTTCAGTACTTCCGAATCCTTTTTCATTACTACTTTGAATTTACTTTCCATATTTGCCCTCCATTTTCCGTATCTCTACTTGTTTTATTATATCTTTTCTCCTATCCATAATCAAGCATAATCCCATCTATTGTTTTTTTGCTTGACTTTAGTACGTTACCATGGTAGTCTATTAGCATATTTCAAAAAAATCTATAAACAGAAGGAGGTTCAAATTATGAACGTTGCAAAAATTTTAGTTTGGGTTCTCATTGCCTGGACCGCAGTATTTGGTGTTTACTACGTTATAGACGTATTCAAACACAAAGAAGACTTTAAGAGTGTGAAATACATTCCCGCTATCATTATTGGAGCACTTGCAAACTTTTTCGACACATTAGGTATTGGTAGCTTTGCCACATCAACAACTGCTTTCAAATTTACTAAAACATGTCCTGACGACTTAATCCCAGGTACATTAAATGTAGCATATGCAATCCCGGTTGTTGTTGAAGCCGTTGTATTTATCCAGAAGGTTACTGTTGATCCGTTGACATTAGTTCTTATGATCGGCGCTGCTATTCTCGGTGCTGTTATTGGTGCTTCTATCGTATCAAAATGGGATCTCAAAAAAGTACGTATCGCTCTCGGTGCTGCTTTAATTGCTTTAGCAATCGTTATGATTTGCAAACTTCTCGGTGTTGGTCCATTCGGAATCGTTGGTACAGCAACAGGTCTTACAGGAATCAAACTCGTCATTGGTGTTATTGCAAACTTTGTTCTCGGTGCACTCATGATCGTAGGTCTTGGTCTTTATGCTCCATGTATGGCTCTTGTACTTTTACTTGGTATGAGCGCAGACGTTGCATTCCCTATCATGATGGGTTCTTGTGCATTCTTAATGCCATCTGCTGGTATCAAATTTGTTAAGGAAGGAAAATATAATCGTGCCACATCATTGGTACTTACTCTTTCGGGTGTAATCGGTGTTCTTGTTGCATGCTTCATTATCACATCACTTCCACTCAAAGCACTTACATGGATCGTAACAGCCGTAATGATCGTCTGTGCATTTATCTTCTTTAACGATGCTAAGAAAGTCAAATAGTTTACATAAAAAAAGCTATCACATCAAAGTGATAGCTTTTTCTCTTATCGATTTTCCATGTCTTTTTGACGCATTCTCAATTTCAATTTCGCAAGTGCCAGTTTACAGTCACGTTCTGTCATATTATTTTCGCCAACTACATTCGTTTCCTCACCAGTAGCACTCTTGTTAATATCTACAACATCACCAAGATAATCATTCATTACTACAAATTGAGCTACCGTACCATTGAACGTAATTCCCGTTGCAGGAATACCACGGATACCGATCTGCTCCATTGTATTTGTATAATCTACATGGCTATTTCCCCAGCCATCACAAGAAACGATAACACCGTCCGCTCTCATACATTCTGCCCACACAGCAGCTCTTGTACCCACGAGCATCTTATCTTCGTTTCCATCTGGAGAACCAACAAGCATAACGCCCATCAAATCCACATCTGTATCTTTGGAAACAACATCTAATAATGGATCTCTAAAATGATGCAGCGATGTTTCTTTTGTTGAAGGACCAATTCCCATACTGCTCGCACCTCCTATTGCATTGAACGGATAATACCGTCACGATATTCGTTTGGAGTCAGAATAATCGGCATATTACCCATGTCAATGATTGATTTTCCACCTTCTACACCAGAA
>CAZUVY010000151.1:0-3835 GCA_964623905.1 uncultured Faecalimonas sp. | reverse complement strand
CAGGTTCTAGGAAAAAGTCATTTTTAACTTGTACTTTTTCTTGACATAGGACCACTTTTCACGTTCGGTAAGATTTATCAGTTTATCATTCAACGATATTTGTTGGCACTCATTGGTACGAAAAGACATAGGATATACCACCTTTCATAAGTTACTTTTATTATAACTCATAAAAGCGGGTTTTTGAATTTACTGTACAATATTAAATTTTCAAGGTTCAGCAGGGGCTTTTGACCCCAGCATCATCCCATTCTTATACTTCGGTTTATTCATGGATATCATTATTATTTTACATCCTATTTGTAAAACTTTTAATGTGTCCCTATCAATTACACCTGAAAAGTCATCAATAACTATTAATGCCTTTTTATCCTCAACGAATTCTCGAATTTTCCGTACTTTTTTATCAAAGTACCTATCCTTTGACATTTCATTTTCCGAATTTTTCAATGTGTTTATATGGATATTGCTATCATTGGCAATCGTGGTTTCCATTGAGCCCTCAAACTGCATATAGAGAATTGTATCAAACGCTTGTCTTCGTTTCTGTAAGTAGCCTCTTATCAAGGTACTTCTCCCTATACCCTCCATTCCTGTAAGAAACATGCAATGCTGTTCAGGATCAGATATAAATTCGTCAATCTCCTCAAATTTTTTTTCTCTACCAACAACATATGTTGAATAGGGAAATCTTGTTGAATATATGCGAGGCATATTTTCATCAGCAAGCGTTTCCAACTCACCCAATTTATCCAATGTGATATTCATGCATTCATAACGATCCAGATAATAATTCGCAAGCGTACTATGGAAAAATCCGGTCAAGGCATTGAATAATTTATCATCACACTTTTTACTGCTATATTGTATTTCATCAAACTGATATATAGCGTCTGATTCGCAATCTGGTGCAGTTGGCACATATCCAAACAATAAATAAAACAACAATGCACCCACAGCATATACATCCGTTTGATAGCCAATATGTTTAATTTTGGCGGTTTGTAATTCTATTGCAGCAAACCCTTTAGAATAAGAAAATCTTATGTCACTGTAATTCGAATTTCTTATTTCATTCAAAGAAATAAGTGAATCAAAATCAAATAACTGAATACGATTCTGCATACTCTCCATCACTAAAACATTCTGTGGCTTTATGTCTAAATACAAGTAACCTTGTCGATGAATTTTATCAACAACATACGCGACTTGTTTCACAAGCGATATACACTCTTTAATAGACACGGGCTTATATGTCCCTAACGTTTTTTCTGCCGAGTAAGTAGATACAACATATATTGTATCATTATAATCATATACATTTAATTGATCGGTAAGCATTCCAGCCACGCCATCTGAATAAAACAGTTTGTTTGCCGCCTTGAAATCCTCTCGCATTTTATCCTGCATTTCTTTAAAGAGAACTTGCTCAGAATCATCTGGAATCAATCTTCCGCCAGCATCTCTTTTAACACGTAATTTGTAAGGATAAAATTCTTTCAAGCGATACAGTTTTGTATCGCCTGTTGTTGTTTCATTCGCAACTTCATACACAATACAGGAAGAGCCTCTTCCGATTTCTCTTACTATATTGTAATTAACTTTTTCATCGTTTTTACCGCTGAAACACAATTTTGTTTGTGCTTGTAAAGCAGTTCTATAATCCACTCTTGCCACCACCTTTATATTTGATATCCCGATAATAAATCACTAAAATCAGATTCTGGTTTTATCGGTGCAAATAAAAAATCTTATTCAGTCATTTGACTTTTGGCTATATAAACTTCCCTCATATACATTCTAAACGTATCTAAAGGATACTCGGTTCGCACTGACCATAGAAAAATCCAATCATAAGGATTTCCATAATATAACTCCGAATATCCTGCGTCTACTAAATATTTGTTTATATGCTCCTGACATCTTTCTCCCTCACGTTGATCAAAACAGAAAAACACATCCTTTTTCTTGACAATTTTCTTCGCACAAAAAGTGTAGAATGCTAAAAAGATTAGCATTTTTCTATACATTTCATGCTTATGCTTTGATTCTCCTCTAATGATACCATCTATATTTGCTTGTGATGGAAAACTGTCACTTGCCCTAAGTGGTAACAAAACATTTTCCAAAAAAACTGGTCCAAGTGAACGCTGCCCAGAATAAAGCATTTCTTGGTGATTATCCAACCCCATTATCTGACAATAGATTGTCCATGTAGATGCATTTTCATCACTTGTCACATAATCATCTTTTTCTAATTCCTTTTCTCGTGCAATATCAGCTTTTTCTACATCTTTAGCTCTGGTGTCTTCTACAGGCTTTCTCTTTTGATTTGGATGAAGTGGGTTAAGCATCATATTTATTAATCTTCCTTCATTAAACGCCAACCCTTTCTCTTCTTCGTTTTGTGGATTCTCTTTTCCAACAATTTCCTTCCACAATAATCTGATAAACTTTATTGCTGTAGCATTATTATATTCAAAACTCTTTAAGTGTTCTTTTATATATCGAATCAGATTTTCCTTATCCGAAATGCTCTCAATATAGTCCCTGATTTTATCTGTGTACAAAATATCCTCTCCCGGAATTTCTTTCCCACTTTTTAATTTCGGAATTTCATCCATGATGGCTTTGGTTTCCAAATAAGATAAACCATTGTTAATTCCGAAATAATAAACTGCTTCGTTTATCGAATGGCAATCAATTCCACGTTCAAACATGACTCTTTTAAAGAAATCATTCGTTTCATCTATATCTAGTCCAAATGCAAAGCAAATTTTGAATGCGGTATCACGAGAATTCCCCTTATTGGGATTAAATAAGTCTCTAAAATTATGTAGTTCTGGCACGTCAGCTTCTGTAAACTTTGACCTAACAAATTTGGTCATTAATTTGATGTCAGACAAATCTCCCTTATATCCATGTTCTGAAATAAAATCTATGAATGCTTTATCAAACCTTCTAAATTGTTTCGCATTTTCGTAAAGTAACTTTTCTTCATCTGTGTCTAATGATTCTGCTCTTAAAATAAAACTTTGTGTATATTCTCCCATGTGTATTCTCCCTCACATTCAATATTAACTTTAGCATATCACATTTTAATTCAAAGTAAATCGTTTGCCTTAAATGTTATTTTATTCATAATTATGCACTTAATCCCAATGCTCCGAAATCGAATAAATCCCCAAGCACTGCACTACAGGTTGGTGTTGGTGTTAAAACTTCTATAATATGCTGAAGAGCGCTTTCACACAATGATGGTGTTCTTACAATTTTTAAAAGTTCAGCTGTATTTCTTGCATCATCCAATGCATCATGTTCATGACCTTCAAAATCTATCCCTGCATACATTACCGCATTTTTTAATGACACTTGATTATCTAGATGAAGCTTTTCCCCATATTCTCTCTGAAAATCGGACCATCCTTCTAATAAAAAAGTATCCTTCCTTAAAAGGGAAATCTTTTTCAGCGAAATTTCTTTTGTTAATTGATCCAAATCTGCATCACTCCACTCATGAATAATAATCTCATCATCCATACTGTGACACCACGCAAAAAATATTGGAAGCGCCTCTTCTAATACCGGAGCATTCTTTACTTGTTCAGTTGTAATTCCCGTTAACTTAGAAATTCCTTTTTCAATCACATCATTATACTGTGGCTTCACAAGAGTTTTAAATGATCCAATTTCCTGATATTCTTCATCAAGAACTACTGCCCCAATTTCAATAATTTCTCGACCTAGTATTGCGCTTTCTTCCTTAAACTGTTTGGCAAGCTTTGGTCCTATGTCAAGATTTAGTACAAGTTAAAATGAGGTTTTCCCCATTTTA
>CAZUVY010000150.1:0-3849 GCA_964623905.1 uncultured Faecalimonas sp. | reverse complement strand
CTTTTATAGTATAATAAATTCATTCTTACTAAAATTGAAAGGATACTATTATGAATAAAAAAACAGTATTGATCACAGGTGCTTCCAGGGGCATCGGTCGTGCAATTGCCCTAAAATTCGCCGAAGCAGGCTATCATGTTTTCTTAAATTGCAGCCGCTCTGTCAAGGAACTGGAAGCAGTTCGTTCTGAAATAGAAAACATCCCAGGGGCTTCCTGCGATTTATTTATCGGAGATGTAGGCAATTCAGCATTTGTCTCAGAAATGTTTGCTTCTGTCCACAAAAAATGCGGCGCACTGGACGTCCTGATAAACAATGCCGGTATCGCATACATCGGTCTGCTTACAGATATGACAGACGAAGACTGGAACCGCATGATACAGACCAACCTGTCTTCTGTATTTTACTGCAGCCGCGCTGCTCTTCCTGGAATGATTTCCAAAAAGGCCGGAAAGATCATCAATATTTCTTCCATGTGGGGAACTGTCGGTGCTTCCTGTGAAGTTGCATACTCTGCTTCCAAATCTGGAATTCACGGGTTCACACGCGCTCTTGCCAAGGAACTTGCTCCAAGCAATATCCAAGTCAATGCCATCGCCTGTGGCTGTATTGATACCATTATGAACAGTCAGCTTGATCCTGACGAACGTCTTGCGTTAGAAGAAGAAATTCCTGCGGGACGCTTTGGTACTCCGCAGGAAATTGCTGATTTCGTTCTCCATCTGGTAAACAGTCCAGCTTATCTAACCGGACAGATCATTGGTATCGATGGAGGATATATTTAGTTTTATTTCTGATTACGTTCATAAATCAATCGTAATCCTTCTAATAAGAGAGTTTCATCCAAACACATCTTTCTGTCACAGTGCGGGAGGATGTGTTTTACATTTTCACCAGTGGCAACAATTGTCGCCGCCTTTCTTCCAAATTCTTTTTCGATTCTGGCTATCGAACCTTCGATCATGGCTGCTGTTCCATAGATCAGCCCACTCTTCATACAATCGGTAGTATTGGTTCCGATCACTTTCTTTGGCTTCTCCAGACTCACCTTTGGAAGCTGCGCTGTCTCGTTCGAAAGTGATGCTGCGGAAACTTTGATTCCAGGCATGATCATTCCGCCTATGTACTGCTTCTTTTCATTGATCACAGAAATGGTGGTTGCTGTCCCCATGCTTACAATAATCATCGGAGCTTCGTATTTTGCAATCCCTGCAACTGCATTTGCCACAAGATCACTGCCTACCTGAGCAGGATTGTCCATCATAATATTCAGGCCAGTCTTTACACCTGGTCCGATCACCATTGCTTCTTTTCCCAGAATTCTTTTTACCGCACTCTTTACAACTCCGGTAACCGGCGGTACTACGGATGCAATGATCGCACCCTCTACCTCTGTCAGTTCCAAGTGATACAAATCAAATATACTCTTTACACTAATTGCATACTCAAGCTCAGTTCTTGTCACATTCGTCGATATACTCTCTACAAAAATGAACTCGGAATCTCTGATACATCCAATCACTGTATTTGTATTTTCTATGTTAATCGCCAGAATCATCTCTGCCTCTCTCCTAAACCTTCAAAAATCGAATTAAAATCTTTCCAACAAATGCTACTATGATCGCCGCAATGATCGCTTCTGGAATTCCATTGGTCACAACAACTGCTGCAACTACTCCATAAATAGCTGTCGTTGCTTCTCCGATCGCTGCTGCGTAGCTGTCTTTAAAAAATACTAAAATCAGTCCCATAACAAGTATCGTATTTGTCAGGGAACCTGCCACACCTGCCGCACCAAGTGAAATATACTGTCCTGATTTCTTGGATTTCAGGAAATGATAAAATGCTTTATATATAAAATATGGCAGCACTCCTACTAAAATTCTTGGTAAAAAGCAGATAATGATACTTCCGAAACTTCCATGCACTTCTCCCACGGAATAGAATGGGTTAAATACAAACGAAGTCAGATTTGGAGTAATGATACTCTTAATAAAACTGGAAAGACCAAACACAAATCCTAATATTGCGCCTTTTTTTGGTCCCAATAAAATCGCGCCCAAGATCACGGGAATGTGAATCGTTGTCGCATTCATAAATCCAAGCGGAATATATCCGAGTGGTGTGTTAGCCATGATCATAATCAGTGCTGCGAACAGTGCAACCTGAATCATGCCTACTGTTTTTGATGATACGTTTTTCATTTTTTGCCTCCTTGTTATCATTCCCTTACGGGATACAATACAATTATTTGAGATTCGGTGTCATTATAGCACCATGATTTTCCAGTCACAAGGCTTGTTTCCAAAAATATACATTCGGAATACATACTTTTGCAGGGTTTTGTGTTAAAATAACTTCAATAAAAAGAGGAGGGAATGACTTATGTTAAAAGGAAAAACGGTTCTCTTAGGCATAACCGGAAGCATTGCTGCTTATAAAATCGCCAATCTTGCCAGCATGCTTGTAAAACTTCATTGTAATGTTCATGTGATCATGACCAAGAACGCAACGAATTTTATTCATCCTATTACCTTTGAAACTTTGACCAACAACCGTTGTATCGTAGATACTTTTGACCGTAATTTTCAATATAATGTGGAACACGTTTCACTTGCAAAACAGGCAGATGTTGTACTGATCGCTCCTGCATCCGCAAATGTGATCGCAAAACTCGCACACGGACTTGCAGATGATATGCTTACCACTACTACACTGGCCTGCACTTGTAAAAAGATCGTAGCTCCGACTATGAACACGCAGATGTACAACAACCGTATCACGCAGGACAATATTCAAAAACTGCGTGACTACCATTTCGAAGTGATCGATCCTGCAAGCGGCTTTTTGGCATGCCGGGATATCGGTGCCGGAAAGATGCCGGAACCAGAGGTTCTGCTGGATTACATTTTAAAAGAAATCGCCTATGAAAAAGATATGGCCGGCATGAATGTGCTCGTAACGGCCGGTCCGACACAGGAAGCGATCGACCCGGTCCGTTATATTACCAATCATTCTACCGGAAAGATGGGATATGCGATTGCCACCAATGCCATGCTTCGCGGTGCAAATGTAACTTTAGTTACAGGACCAACCAATATTAAAAAGCCGCCATTTGTAAATATCATCCCAATTAAGAGTGCTCAGGATATGTTTGAGGCTGTTACTTCCCACGCGCAGGAACAGGACATCATTATCAAATCTGCCGCTGTAGCAGACTACCGTCCATCCAACGTCAGCGACGAGAAAGTAAAGAAAAAAGACGGTGATATGGCGATCCCACTGGAACGCACACAGGATATTCTAAAATTCCTTGGAGAACATAAAAAAGCTGGACAGTTTTTATGCGGATTTTCTATGGAGACCCAGAATATGCTGGAGAATTCCCGTGCTAAACTTGAGAAGAAAAATCTGGACATGATCATTGCCAACAACCTGAAAGTAACCGGCGCCGGATTTGGAACCGATACCAATATCGTTACAATGATCACAAAAGAAGACGAGATCGAACTTGAAATCATGAGTAAAGCAGATGTTGCAAAATGTATTTTAGATGAAATTATGAAACGCAAATAACAAGATTCCGGATCACATTACATGATCCGGAATTTTTTTGTTTTATTTTTTAATTTTGTTTAACTGACGGTTAAGCTGTGCTAATTGTTTTTGAGTACATCCGCCCATCATTGTCATTGTATCTGGAAGTTTTGCAAATCCCATCATATCGCGTACTGTTGTAAGCATAGATGTCATTGTAAGGTTACCCATCTGCATCAACCAGCCTTTTACTATCTTCAAACATTCTTCATTTGAAAGTAATACGCCACATGGATCTTCTACTGAATAATA
>CAZUVY010000149.1:0-3885 GCA_964623905.1 uncultured Faecalimonas sp. | reverse complement strand
TAAAAAATCTGTCATCGGTAAATCTTTGGATGCTTTGCAAAATAAAATGAAGAAAACGACAAACAAGCTTCTGAATAAAGTTTTGACCGTATTGAAGTTGCCGACAGTCAAAGAAAAGAATAAGGCTGCGGTAAAGGAAAAAGCAAAAGAATCGCTGCTTGCAAAATTGCAGCTTAACAAAGAACTTCTGAAAAAGGATGGTGATACAGATAAGAAAATTAAACAAAAGAATATGGAACGCTAACAGGCACTTGTCATTTTTGGGGGAAATGTCAGGTGCTTTTTCTGTGGGAGGGCTGAGCCATGAATGTGTTTGATGCAGTCAAACAGTCTGTCACAACCAGACTGGCTGCGGAAAAGTATGGAGTGATAGTCCGTAGAAATAATATGGCATCCTGCCCTTTTCACAATGATAGAACACCCAGCATGAAAGTGGACAAGCGTTTTCATTGTTTCGGATGCGGAGCTGATGGAGATGTGATTGATTTTGTATTAAGGCTTTACGGTATCGGCAGTCTGGAAGCGGCACAAAAGATAGCTTCAGACTTTGGAATATTTTATGATACGAAGCCTGTGACGGCAAGGCCGAAGAAAGTAATCCATAGAAAAACGGATGCTCAGATTTATGAAGAAGCTGAACAGAGGTGCTTTCGAGTTTTGTCGGACTATTATCATCTTTTGAATAAGTGGGAGATTGATTATGCTCCCAGCATGGAAGATGAGATATGGCATCCGCATTTTGTGGAAGCCTTACAGAAAAAATCCCATCTGGAATATCTCTTGGATATTCTAGTGTTTGGAGAAATAGAGGAAAAAGCATTGCTTGTGATGGAATATGGAAAGGAGGTGGCATCACTTGAACAACGAATTTCAGAATTTACCTGCCGAGAAGCAGAAACAAGTATTGGAAGCAACCAGTGATATGGAAAAGCCGTGCAGTTCTGCCGAGGTCAGAGAGCGCTTAGATCGAACGGAGAATGGCGGTGTGAAGAACAGTATCAAAAACTGTCTGACCGTATTCCGATTGGATGAAGTGCTTCATAAAAGCATCTGTTATAACCTGTTTACGGAAAAAATAGAGATTGTGAAACCGTTATGGTGGCATAAAAGAAGTCCGGTTCTGAATGAAACAGACGTGAATTATCTGATGCTTTATTTGGAAGAAACCTACGGGCTGAGTGTGGAAACAAAAATAGCAAGGGCAATTTCAATAATTGCAGACAAAAATAAGTACCATCCAATTCAGGAAAAATTGAAAAATCTGGTATGGGATGGCGAAAAGCGCATTGAAAATGCCATGCCCCATTTTCTTGGAGTGGAAAAGAATGAATACACCTGTGCAGCCATGCAGTTGTTTATGTTGGGAGCCATTCACCGAGCATTTCAGCCTGGATGCAAATTTGAAATGATGCTTTGTCTTGTGGGAGGGCAAGGTGCCGGTAAGTCCACGTTCTTTCGTTTTCTTGCAATAAAGAACGAGTGGTTCACGGATGATCTGAAAAAGCTGGATGATGATAATGTGTTCCGTAAGATGCAGGGACATTGGATTGTGGAAATGTCGGAAATGATTGCTACAGCCAATGCTAAGAGCATTGAGGATATTAAGTCCTTTCTCAGCCGTCAGAAAGAAACTTATAAAGTTCCCTATGATAAACAACCGGATGACAGACTTCGCCAGTGTGTGTTCGGTGGCACGTCCAATACATTGGATTTTCTGCCACTTGACCGCACCGGAAATCGAAGATTTCTTCCTATCATGGTTTATCCGGAAAAGTCAGAGGTACACATTATGGCAAATGAAAAGGTATCCAGATCCTATATCGAACAGATGTGGGCAGAAGCTATGGTAATCTACAATAGCAAGAAATATCAGCTCGCTCTTTCCAAAGAAATGGAACAGTATCTGAAAGAATTTCAGAAGCAGTTTATGCCGGAAGATACGAAAGCAGGAATGATTCAGGGATTTTTGGATGGATATAGCGGAAATATGGTTTGCTCCAAGCTGCTGTATAAGGAAGCATTGAATCATTCATTTGATGAGCCAAAGCAATGGGAAATCCGAGAGATAAACGATATAATGAACAACTCTGTTGTAGGATGGAAGCAGTTCACGAACCCAAGGCACTTCGCCGGATATGGCAGACAGAAAGGCTGGGAGCGTGACAACCCGCCTGTAGCAACTGACACAAATTACTTGGATGGTTTTGTGAAATTGACGGAGGAGGAAGCCAAGCAGATGGAACTGCCTTTTGGAAATGCAGGGTAAATTGTCAGTTAAAGTGCTATCAGGTTGCCTATTTGGTTGTCTGGAGAAATCCTTGTTTTCTAAGGAATTTTCTACTTTGACAACCAAAACAACCCATAATTATAAAAAGAATAGGATTATAGTAGCAGAGCTTTGTATTGGGATTTGACAGTTTGTTAAGGTCGGTTGTCGAACTTCGTTGTCATTCCCATTGCAAGGCTCTTTTTATGGAGGTAAGCGAAAATGAATGTGCGAAATGAAATAAAATCATATCTTGTGTGCGAGGGAGTGACCATGCAGGATGTAGGATGTGTTGGAAAAATTGGAACAGCAATATGGATGGAGCAGGAGCATTTCCAACTTGTCGGGGAAGCTCCACCGAGAAACATTGCGATATAAGGAAGCCGTGGAACTGGCAGATGTGCTGGACTACGAGATTGTATGGAAAAAGAGAGGGTAAGTGCCTATGGTGAAAGAAGTACCGATTTGGGAGAAATCCAATTTAACATTAGAGGAAGCTGCGGCATATTCAGGAATTGGTATCAATAAATTGCGTAAGCTGTCCGATGATGAGAGCTGCCCATTTGTGCTTTGGATTGGTTCCAAGCGTCTGATTAAGCGTAGACAGTTAGATGAGTACACGGGGAGAATGTATTCACTTTAGAATATTTTAAGGAACAAGAGTTCGCCCATGATTGACACTTGATTTGTGTATTGATAAAATAGAGTACAGTAAAATGGAAAGCTGGTGAGAATATGCCATATTTTAATTATGACAAATCAGTACAAGACGTGGAGTATTATGAAATACTTGAAAATCTGATGGCTCGTTGGGAATACGAAATCGTAGAGTTTAAAGAAGCTAAAAGCAATTATGATACAGATAAAATCGGCAGATATTTTTCTGCCATAAGTAATGAAGCGAATTTACGTCAGCAACAGTACGGCTGGCTTGTGTTTGGTGTGAGCGAAAAAGGGAAACTCAGACATGTAGTAGGAAGTGCCTATAAAAAGGGCGAAAAGACGTTACTTGAGAGGTTTAAGTACGAAATTTCAAGAGATACCACGAATGGAATGACTTTCTATGATATTATTGAGATTTTTCCAGTAGTGGATGGTGTAGCTAAGAGAGTTCTTATGTTTAAGATTCCTGCGGCTGCAACCGGTATTCCGACTGACTGGAAAACCAATTATTATGAAAGATCCGGCGAAAGCCTTGTACCATTGAAACAGTATAAGATTGATGCTATTCGCTCACAGGAGCGCAAAGACTGGTCCAAGCAGATTTTGGAGAAGGCAACAATAGAGCATTTGGATAAAGATGCGATTGCGTTGGCTCGTAAGAAATACAAGGAAAAAATGAATCAGGAGCATATTGCAGAAGAAGTGGATGCAATGAGCGATGAACAGTTCCTTACGAAAGTAAAGTTGATGATTGAAGGGAAAATCACTCATGCCGGAATGCTTTTGTTGGGAAATTCTGACTATGATTATCTGTTTTATTCTGCCCCAAGCATCATGTGGCGCTTGTATGGTGCAGATGGTTCGGATAAAGATTATGCCATTTTCAAAATTCCGTTCATCAATGTTGTTGATAAGGTATTTGCAAAAGTGCGAAATCTGACATATCGTTATATGCC
>CAZUVY010000148.1:0-3892 GCA_964623905.1 uncultured Faecalimonas sp. | reverse complement strand
GTTTTAGTTCTTTCCATCTTGGCATAAGATACTTTCTCCGATTTTCTGAGGGTCATCCATGATTATGGCTTTAAAAATATATGGTACATGTCCTTTACGATTTGGACTGTGGGAATAAAATGCGTAATTACTATAATATTCATTTGCATAATCCAAAATAGCATTTCCAAGAGCGATTCGGGCAGCAGTTTCATCAATACCATTTTCTATAAGATCAATCTCATTTAATGATAACGTAACAGAACCGTCCTCTTCTGAAAATTTTTGAGCAGTAAATTTATATGCTTTTAAAATTTCTGCCATGGTATCTAAATTGGAAAACCACATTTTATCTCGAGTACGTTTGATAAATTTGGGTTTGTCGTGGATTACACTATCGCAAACAGAGCTCCATTCTTTTCGAACGTCAGTAGCATTTTCCATTAACATGTCTATCATCTCCTTTGATACCTCCATTACAAATACAATGTGTACAGAGTGTTAACAGTGTACACTTTTAGTATACATGAAGAAACTGGAAATATACATATGTAATCTTTAAAATTATGTGGGAATATTTGAAAAAAGAAATGCACAATAGGTGTTTAATAAGTTTAATATGACTCATACGACTGTGTCAGGTGAAACAAAGGGCATCTCATATCGAATATGATATTCGATATGGAATGCCACTTTCTATTTTGCTCTGTTTTTATTTCATCTCGTCGTACAATACTCTTTCGATATGTATTGCAAGATATCCGATTTCAAGCTCATCCATTTCTTTTTTCAGGTTGTGCGAGATTCTGTCGCAGATATTCTGTGCTGTCTGGTAAGAACGAGGGAATTTGATGCTCATGTAGTCATTCATGCTGATCTTCAGCTGTTCCCCTTTTAATGTTCTTGCGACCATATAGCGGACATGGTTCATCATACGATTGTAAGATAAAGACTGCACATCGATTGTTTTACCAGTCATCTCTTCGATGAGAGAGATACACTCTCTTACCGCCTGCGCTGTCTGCATTGCCTGAGAAACATTTTCCTCCTGGATTGCAGAATGGATATGGAGTGCGACATAACCAATCTCATCATCTGTGATATCGATGCCGAGTTTTTCCATCAGAATTGGGCGGACACATTCGGCTGCTTTGAATTCTGAATGAAACAGTACACGAATATCGTCCGTGAGTGGATTACTGATCTGTTCTCCGTTTTGAATTCGTTTGACCGCAAAAGCAAGGTGATCGGCCATAGGAAAAAGCACATTTCTATCGAGTGTATTAAATGTCTGTTCCGCATTCATAAGTATCTCATTTGCGATTTCCAAGAAAACTGGCTGGATGGAATTAACAAGTTCTTTTGCATCACCGCGCGATGTGGATTCGTGCAGTGAATAAATTTTATCGATTGGTCTGGCTTCGACACGTTCTGCGACTTTTCTGCCAAATCCAATTCCCTTTCCCATGATCAGGTATTCTTGATTGTTATCTGTATGAATACCTATGATTGTATTGTGATTTAATACTTTACTGATTCTGTACATACCTTTTCCTCATGCTTTTCATTTATTCATAAAAGTCTACTGCGAAAAGAGCGTCTCCTGCTGTAAGGCTGCCTTCAGATAAAAGTCTGACTTTCTGATTGTCTGCTAATTCTGTACAAAGCACTGGAGTAGTAAGTGAAGGTGCATTTTCTTTTAAGAATGCAAGGTCAAGTTCGATCATTGGATCGCCTTTTTTCACTTTTTGTCCGTTTTCAACAAGTACGTTGAAACCTTGTCCGTCTAATTTTACAGTATCGATACCAACGTGGATCAAAAGGCTGATATCTGTGTCTGTTAAGAAACCAATCGCATGTTTTGTTTCAAATACGAAGCATACTTCTCCATCTTCAGGAGCTCTTACGATAGCATCTGTTGGAGTTACAACAGCACCGTCTCCCATCATTCTCTGGGCAAATGCTTCGTCTGGAGCTGTGCCAAGATCGGCAGCAACACCTGTGATTGGGCTTGAAATAACAACTGTTTTCGCTACTTTTGTTTCTGATGTTTCTTCTTTTGTATCTGCAACTGTTTCTTCGACAGAAGCAGCTCCAGTATATTCTTCATTTGGAGCAACGTCCAAATAGTCTTCTAAATGAGATTTGATTACGGCTACCTGTGGTCCGTAAATAATCTGTACACCATTTCCCTTATGCACAACACCTGAAGCACCTGTAGATTTTAACATTGCATCATTTACAAGTTCAGGCTTATGAACTGTACAACGAAGTCTTGTTGCACAGCAGTCTACATCGGAAATGTTTTTCTTTCCGCCAAGACCATTGCAGATTGTCTGAGAAACTGTGTCTGTTGAAGCAGCTTCGTTTGACGCACCATTTTTACGAGCATCTACGTCGCTTCTTCTATATAATTTTACTTCTTCATTGTCGTCACGTCCAGGTGTTTTTAAATCCATTTTTACAATTAAGAATCTAAATAAGAAGTAATATACGATAAAATAACCAATACCTACGATTACAATCCAGATCCAGTTTGTTTTTGCATTTCCCTGAAGGATACCGAATAATGTCATATCGATCAATCCGCCTGAGAAAGTCATACCAACACCTACGTTAAATACGTGCATCAGCATGTATGCAAGACCTGCCATTACACAGTGGATGCCGTAAAGTAATGGAGCTACAAATAAGAATGTAAATTCAAGAGGTTCTGTGATACCTGTGAGCATTGAAGTAAGTGCTGCTGAAAGGAGAAGACCTCCAACCTCTTTTTGCTTGTCTGATTTTGCAACTTTGTACATTGCAAGGGCAGCTCCTGGGAGACCAAAGATCATGAGAGGGAATTTACCTGACATAAATCTTGTTGCAGAAACTGCAAATTGTGTTGTAGATGGGTCAGCGAGCTGAGCAAAGAAAATGTTTTGTGCACCTTCTACGAGAACGCCGCCAACTTCTAAAGTACCGCCAAGTCCTGTCTGCCAGAATGGTAAGTAGAATACATGGTGTAAACCAAATGGAATTAAAAGACGTTCCATCAGACCATATACCCATGTTCCAAAGTAACCTGAATTTAATACAACGTCACCGACTGCATAGATACCTGATTGGATCACTGGCCAGACGAAGAACATTAAAATACCAACAGCTACATAAACGATAGAAGAAATAATAGGTACAAATCTTGTTCCGCCAAAGAAAGATAATACTTGAGGAAGCTCGATCTTGTAGAATTTGTTATGAAGTGCGGCAACACCAAGACCTACGATAATACCGCCGAATACACCCATCTGGAGTGATGTGATACCGCATACAGAAGCAGTTGCACCGCTTAACATACTTTCTGTACCACCGTTAATGTTGATCATTGCACCGATAGAAGCATGCATGATAAAGAATGCGATTGCAGCAGAAAGTGCAGCAACTTCTTTTTCTTTTTTCGCCATACCGATTGCAACACCCATTGCGAAAATAATAGGAAGGTTGGCAAATACGATATCGCCGGCTTCTTTCATAACTGTGAAAATAGCATTTAGTACAGTGCCTGGTCCTGCGATACTAAGGAGTCCATAAGTTTCCAGTACTGTTTCATTTGAAAAAGAACTTCCGATACCAAGTAAGAGACCTGCTACTGGAAGCACTGCGATTGGAAGCATAAATGATCTTCCGACACGTTGAAGAACGCCAAAAATTTTGTCTTTCATGTTTTCTCTCCTTTTTCTTTCTATACATTTTTTTAAAATAAAATCTGGATGAATGTGTATTAGAAGGAGGGGGTTGAGGGGGGAAAATTATTTTACACATGTGCGGATTGTGAAGCAAGCATTTCCACATCGCAAGTTATGCATAAAAAAAGAGACACTAATACACATAAACATCCAAATAATATTTATGTATAGTTAATGCCTCATTC
>CAZUVY010000147.1:0-3957 GCA_964623905.1 uncultured Faecalimonas sp. | reverse complement strand
AGGTTCTAGGAAAAAGTCATTTTTAACTTGTACTTTTTCTTGACATAGGACCAGATATACTGTTAGCTCAGGCGATGTTGTACAATGGTGCTGAACAGATTTGGGATACCAAGAATATCTCTAAAGAAGATGCCATTTACATGGGAAATCAATTTGGTCGTGGATTATCTATTCCGGATAATTGTAAGTTCTCAACCCCGTACAAAGTTTCTTTCTTGCGTTCTGGTAGCTTAAAAAAGAAAACAAAAGAACATGTGAGATTTTTTATGCCAGAGTTACAGGCTCAGACAAAAGGAAATAATACCACAAAAATTACAGTGACATGTATCACAGATGCACCGATTGATAAGACAAAGGGTGAACAGTATTTGGGTGCTTGTATAACGGCGGACTTACATAAGCCAGAAAACAAATCAGGTAAAAAACCAACAGCCAACCCGAATAACAGCGATAATAAAGGTAAATGGGATACTTGTAATCATTTTACAAAAACATTCTCTCGCTTTGATAGCGGAATGTGGGAAATTTGGTTGGATCTTTTTACCAAGTGGGACATTGAGGATGATATGGAGATTCCATATCATCTTGTGGTAACAATTGAAGATCTTACAAAAACTAATGATATATATCAAGCTATTATTCAGGAGTCTGCGGGTAGGTTTAGACCAGTTGAAACCATTCGTATTCCTATACGATAAAAAAGAGCCATCACATATTTTGTGGTGGCTCAAACTATTTACGTTGGCTTTTAATAAACAGAATATATTTCTTTACATCTGCAAGTTCTTCTTCGCTCAGATCATTAACATCCAAATAAGAAGATGTTGTTGAAAAATCAGAAGATTGTATATCAGGAACAGCGCTGATCGGCGTATTACCATGTTCATCTAGGACCTTTTCAACAATTTTTTTACCTTTTTCTATAATCCCTGCATGGGTATAAATCTCATCAAGTGTTACATTTAATGCTTCAGCGATTACTTTTAATACACTAGGTGATGGAGCTTTTCTTTTTCCTGATTCGATCCTAGAGATTTCCGCATTACTTATTCCGGCAGCTGTTGCCAAATCACGCTGTGACATATTCTGTTCTTTTCGTTTTTCACGCATGAATTCACTTAAGCTCATAATGACAACCTCCTTCCGTAAATCTACTATAACACTTTTGTTACCAAAAAGCAACACTTTTCTTAGGGAAATATTGACAATGGGTAACGGAAATGATATATTATATGTGTTACCGATAGGTAACGACATTGGATTAATTATGTTATTTGTGACATGCTGTTTTTTTTTTATCTCGAGTGTTACCTTTTGGCAACACTTACCAATAATAGAAACGAAAGGAGGAAACTTATGAAAGCAGTGCGTGATATACATGAAAAAATCGTATGTATGGTAGATCCATTAACAAAGACGGTAGAGATTGTACGCAGAGATGCAAAAACTGTCGTTCAGTTCGTAGGTGATGGCCATTATCATACACGAACAATTAAAATTGAAAATAAAAGAAAATCATAATCCAAAGAGTTGCTAGACGACCAGGATAGATCACTTAAAGCGTGATCCCTGGTCGTTTTTAATTTGCCTAGATTATGAAATAAAACTAATCAAATAAAGAATATTCAATGCCTTACGGCGCGCGACGTTTGGCGAGGATTATCATACGACTTTTTTACAGGACCAGGTGGTCTTTTGCAAGGTTGTATATTTCCCCGCTTTCTTGTCGTGCGCTTTTTATACCGGTGCGACAAACAGAAAACTTGGATCTGACATGGCTGACTCAGTAACTGGCGGCGGCTTTCATGGCAAGGACTTATCCAAAGCTGATGTATCTGTAAACATCTATGCGTTCCTAAAAGCACAGAGAACAGGAAAGCCGGTCAGCCTTTGTTGTGCTATTGGAGACGATATAATTGATGGTATTCCATATGATGAAATCGTAAGACAGGCAAAAGAATATATAGACTCCATTGGCGGATTTGAGAAGTTCGCTGAATGGGGTCTTTTTTAGTGGAGGTGCAGCATGGGGAAAACAACAACAGAAATGAAATTGGTGGCAATCTCTAAACTGATTCTATATATCAACAATGCCAGAACTCACTCCGGGGAGCAGATCAATAAGCTGCGTTCCTCTCTGCGTGAGTTCGGGTTCATCAATCCCGTTATCATTGACAGAGAATATAATGTGATTGCAGGTCATGGTCGAATCATGGCTGCAAAGGCAGAGGGGATTGAAGAAGTACCTTGTGTATTTGTGGATTATCTGACCGAGGCACAGAAGAAAGCATACATCCTAGCAGATAACCGTATGGCTATGGATGCAGGATGGGATGAAGAACTCTTACGAGTAGAAATCGAAGCTCTGCAGGCAGAAGCATTTGATATCGGTCTTACGGGATTTGATGATAAGGAAATCGCAGATCTTTTTGCATCAGATGATGATGTGGAAGACGATGATCGAAAAATTCATAGAGAGATTAGGCGAACGATTTAACATCAGAGAAATTGCCTTTGACCGATGGGGTGCTGTACAGATGGTGCAGAACCTTGAAGGGATGGGATTCACGGTTGTTCCATTTGGACAGGGCTTCAAAGATATGAGCCCACCGACAAAGAAATTGATGAAGCTGACCTTAGAAAAGAAACTGGCCCACGGAGGTCATCCGGTTCTTCGTTGGATGATGGATAATATTTATATCCGTAATGATCCGGCGGGAAATATCAAGGCGGATAAAGAGAAATCCACAGAAAAGATTGATGGGGCTATTGCAACGATTATGGGGCTGGACAGAGCAATCAGATGTGGAAATGACGTAAGCGCCAGTGTTTATGATGAACGTGGTATATTGTTTATCTGATTCGCTTTTTGTATCACTTTGGTGACACAAACTTCCTATGAAATAATTGACTTACTATCACTATGGTGATATAATAGTGGTGAGAATGGAGGTTGGGAAAATGGATAAATTGATTACGATATACCACGGTTCAGAAAAAAATGTGGAACAGCCGATTTTTGGCGAAGGCAAGAAGAATAATGATTTTGGCCTTGGCTTTTACTGTACTGCAAGTGAGGAACTTGCAAAAGAATGGGCGGTATCTTCTTTACGTGATGGCTTTTCCAATCGCTATACGCTGGATACCGAATATTTGAATATTTTAAATTTGAATAGTCCCGATTATACAATCCTTAACTGGATTGCTGTCTTGGTGGAACATCGCCTGTTTTCTATCAAAACCCCTGTGGCAAGACGAGCAAAGCGATATTTGATTGATAATTTCAGTGTTAATGTAAATGCCTATGACTTGATTACAGGTTACCGCGCGGATGATTCTTATTTTGATTACGCAGAGTCATTCCTTAACAACGGTATTTCTGTAGAACAACTTGCACGTGCCATGCGACTTGGAAAGCTGGGCGAACAAATCGTTATTAAGTCAAAGTTTGCCTTTTCCAAACTGAAATATGAAGGTTTTGATGTTGCAGAGAAGGACCAGTACTATGTTCTTCGCAAAGCCAGAGATGATGAAGCTAATCATCTGTATCTGGAGATGCTTGAAGAAGAGAGTGACGGACTGTACATTCAGGATATTATGAGAGGAGGCATTAAAAACGATGACTCGCGCATACCAAGAAATATATCTGAGTAAGGCTCAATCGGTGATTGGAGATGCCTTTGATTATGCAGTCAATACTTGCGGTATTATTGGAACTGATTTTGTGAAACTGTTTATTGCAAGTTCTGTGAGCAAACGAATGGAGAACGGGGAGCCTGCTTATCTTGCAGGGAAAAGCGGCATTGAAATCGTTCGGGAGATCGTTGCAGAAACCAAAGGGCAAGAGCTTCAAATAGAACCGCAAGAGCGTTTTGGACGCTCAAAGGAATACTGGATTGGTTGGGCTATTGCTTATTACCAGTGGTATTCAGGCAGGAAGTATAGCGATATTTTCAA
>CAZUVY010000146.1:0-4088 GCA_964623905.1 uncultured Faecalimonas sp. | reverse complement strand
CTTCCGGATAGTAATGGATCATATTCTTATTATTTGGAATCAAGAACCTGCTGTTCTTCGTATTGTACAACACATCATACGGATAAACTTTTTACGATATTAGCAAAGAATAAGTTTAATCTCGAAGATCCTTCTACCAGAGAATGTACCAACAATGAAGGTAAAATCTGGACAAGTCCGAATCCAAGTTATATTGGTGCAGTAAAGTGGGATGCATTCATTGCAGATTATAAAAAATACATAGATGCTGCAATCGAACGTCAGGATAATATTGATGATTATACAATCCGAAAAGAAGTATAAATTTGTGGTAGGTTTGTCTTGGTGGCGATATACGAAGGGATGAAAGAATATATGGAAGATAAATTTATATCCGAATTTTTCGAGTTAGATGATGAGTTGGATGAATTAGGTGTTTTTGATTCTATAATGAATAAAGACAGTCACTTTTTTATTAACATATTGCGTCTCAAAAAATCAAAAACACCTGAATTTGCGAATGCATATAATAGGGTCAATGAATTCTTTGGAACTCTTATGCTTTTACTGGATAATTCAAAAGAAAAAAATGATAAGTTATATAATGCAGCATTAAATCGTTTTGATTTTCCAGGTGTAAATGGAATAAATCTTGGTCTGTCAGAAACGGGTGTGGATGCAGGCTTTGGTCCTGTTTTATCAGCACAAGTAATCAATGATGCTTTTGAAATTGTTAAAGCTGGATCGAAGCAACCAGAAATTTTTCAGTTGGTGGGTTTGTTTGAAAATAATGTAGCAGCTGATCGATTAAGTGATATGATTGCTTCAATCATACTGGAAGATATTAAAGAATACACACGACGTATAAATAGAGAATTGAATCTTGATTCAGAACATTATGGGGAAATCACGTTTCAAGATGGTATAGCAATAAATCCATATAAAAAATGTGAATTACTATATGTTCCGAAAGAGATTTTACATGAAATTCCAATAGCTCGATGCTGGAGTGATATAGATCGGGTCATATCCGAAAACGAAGCAATACGAGCTGAAGTAAATGAGGCTGTTGGTTCTGAATGGGGAAAAATGCGTGCAGCTGAAAAGAAGGATTATTTAAAACAATATGTTTTCAAAGATGCTAAACGCTGTGGACGTTTAATAAATGGTTATAAAAATGCAGATATTGAAGAATATTCTGTAGAAAAAGATTTGGACTACTTTGTATCAGATACTTTTAAGCGAATGAAAAAAAGTGGGATGTTCGAATTTTTAGAGCATGCAGATAAATCTGAAATTAGTAGTTTAGACGCTGCCATTAGTATTTTGAAGATTTTTAAAGAGTGGGTTGAATGGAACAAAGGCTGGGACGAAATACAATCAGCCTCAACTACCAGACGTGAAAAAGCCGTACAGAGATTACTTCATTTAAGTGGAAAACACTATTGTACAGAAAATAATATCGATATGTCATTTGAAGCCAATGAAGGACCTGGTCCAGTAGATTTGAAAATCAGCAGAGGAAATGACAAAACGGTTGTGGAGATAAAACTTTCATCCAATGATGATTATATGCATGGATACGAGCAACAAATTGAGGATTATGCGCAAGCAGAAGGTACGGACAAAAGGATTTTTGTTTATGTGCAAGTAGGCAATCCTATCAGAGATTCTAAAATACAGAAAAGACATCAACAAAGAGTTGAAAATGGAGAAAATCCACCAGTACTTTTTATGATTGATTCTCAGAAAAAGAAATCTGCAAGCAAATCATAATATAGATTCTAAGGGCTGATCTGAAAGTCTGGTTCATCAGATACAGCCCTTGTTTAATATTGAATTTGATGAAATATTATGACAATACTTCCTATAATTCCTGTGATTGATGAATTTTTTGAGCAACCGATTTAAGATTAGTTTTTTCGTTAATTTCTGCCTTTTTGCGATTCAATTTATCCAAAACGGACGTCCTTGCCTTTGCCTTAATCTGTTCTGTTCCAGCCCTTTTCACTTCCGGCTGTATAAGTTTATTCTGAATTTTCAGAACAGCACTTTGCATAGCATTTTTGATTTTAGCAATCACGCCATCCAATCGCTTGGCAGCATATTCACGCTCTTTCTTAGATGTTTTTCGTTCTGGAGAAAGTACCCAGTTTTTTGATTCTTCTACCAATCGGATATCTTCCAGATGGGTTTCTTTTTTGACAGCAGCAGTAACAACTTCAACTGCTTTGTCGTAAGCAATATCGGAAACTTCATCAATCAGTGCTTCCACATCTTCAATTTTTATAGTCAATTCTTCGAGCTTTTCTTCCTGCAAAGCCAACTGTTCTTTCTGTTTGGCAAGGATATAGTCCTGTTTTTCTAAATATTTTCGTCCGCCATACTCCGGTTCTTCTTCTAACTGTAATCCATATTTTTTTGCAATATCAAACAGTAATGCACGACAGGCAGAATCAAATACCATCTTACGATTATTATTTCGCCCTGCTGGTTTTTCTGGATTTGGTAAATCAAAACCAAGCTTTTCTAACGCTTTTTCCTGTTGTGGAAATAATTCTCCATATTGATTTTCGCAATCGAATACATGGCGTTCATGGATATGCGGTGTGCTCTCATCCAGATGAAGTGCCCAATCCAATATGTGAACATGAGCACCAAATCGTTCGGTAATTTCAACCATAAAATCCATAACTATCTGTAATAATATATCTGGTGAAATGTGATTGTCTAAAGTGCCAATTTGATAGATGGTTTCTTCCGGGCAGGTTTTCTTATGTTTTAAGATATCTGATGTGGTGCGATTGCGTTCCGGGTGCCGATTCTTAATATTACGTTCATTTTGTCCTTCAATAAATTCTTTATAATGAACAGAATAATAAAGTTCTTCTACTTCTTCAAATGTGTTTGCCAGTTCACATTCATTTTCTTTATCATAGAAAGTACGATAACCGTTGAAACAGTCCCAGTAGATATTTCCTTTTGCTCGTTCTCCATCAATGTGCCCACTATTGTTAATATTAAAACTGCGGTCATTGTGCTTAGGATTGTAAGCACCATTTTTCCCGGCACGACCATTGTGTCTTGTTAATTTCATTATGATAGTCCTCCATTCTTTGAAAATTTCCCTGAAAGGGATTTCGACAGCGAAGCTGTTTCCTGGCTGCTTTTAGCGTCAAGTAATACCCAGTACTAAGTGGCGAAGCGCCACTGAACTGGGCAAGGCGGCTGCCCTTGACCTGCACAGGGGGATTGCATTCCCTGTACTCATGCACAAAGGAATGGCATTCCTCTGTACACCTGCTCCGAAAGAGCAGATTTCATCACAGATGTGATTTCAAGCAGTTCTTTCGGTTTATGCCAAATCATTCGCAGGATAATTTGGCATAAGAAAAGCCGATGCATTGACTCTTTGTTCAAAATGCATCGGCTGCTTCATCTGACCTGATTGGTCATATTCAGTTATGAAATTATGTTGATTATTTTTGTATCAATTTATGCCAGCGTTCATTGCCTTCAAGAAAACAGTAGGTTTCTTTATCTTGGAAGCAATTCAATAACTCTTGTTTTAGTTGCTCTAAAAATGTGCTGTTTGATTTTTTGAAATCCATGTGTTCATACAATGGGGAGGTTGAAAAACTGGTGATATCATCCAGTGTAGTAAGCATGATTTCCATGGTATCTAATATAGTATCGATATCTTTTTCAGCAGTTGCAAGATCCAGTCTACAGGATATTTCATGGTATTTACCCATTTCAAATAATTTTGCCAGTTCTTCCTGCTTGTCTGTAAAGAAATGTGCTTTATCAAAATTTTGTTCTTCCAAGCAGAGTATGTATAAACTGTTTAAAGTCATACTGAGAATCCCATATTCAGAAAACAAGATTTCTTCATAAAGTTTGTAAGCATCATCTGTTCGGTTTGTTTTGCTGTAAATAATACCTTGTTTTAATTTGCGCTGTGGATTTTGAGTAGAATAATACTGCAAATATTGTTCTGCTGTTTCGTTTTGTTCGTTTCGAGAATAATACCCAAAGAGAGAATCGGCAGCACTGGTGCGAAGGGATTCTTCATCACTTTCCAATGCACGCTTATAACAGTTTAGGAT
>CAZUVY010000145.1:0-4171 GCA_964623905.1 uncultured Faecalimonas sp. | reverse complement strand
AGCACTTGACTTTTAATCAAGTTGTCCGGGGTTCGAATCCCCGATGCTTCATTTTATGAGAACAAGCTAGAGCTTGTTCTTTTTTTTGCGTTTTAATCATGATACAATGAAAAAAGAGTAGGATTGAGAGCAGGGAGAAAATGCAATGAAAATTTTAAGTATTACGGCCCAGAAACCAGATAGTACAGGAAGCGGAGTATATCTGACAGAGCTGGTAAAGGGCTTTCATAAAATGGGACATCAGCAGGCTGTGATTGCAGGCGTTACAGAGGAAGATGAGATTCAACTGCCACAAACGGTAGAAGTATTTCCTGTTTATTATAAGACGAAAGAGCTGCCTTTTCCGGTTGCAGGAATGTCAGATGAGATGCCATATGAGAGTACCAGATACTCAGATATGACGGAACAGATGACAGAGCAGTTTCGAAATACCTTTGGCAGGAAAATTGCGGAAGTGACAGAAAGGTTTCAGCCGGATGTGATTCTGTGTCATCATTTGTATTATCTGACTTCTCTGGTGAGAGAACTTTGTCCAGAGAAAAAGGTCTATGGCATTTCTCATGGTTCTGATCTGCGACAGATGCAAAAAAATCCATGGCAGAGAGAATATATTCAAGAACAGATAGGCATGCTGGACCAGATTTTTGCGCTGCATCAGGAGCAAAAGGAGGAGATCTGCCGCTGCTATAGATGCGGGGAAGAACAGATTCAAGTAATCGGAACAGGATATAACAGTGATGTGTTTTATCTTTCTTCAGAGAAAAAAGAAGAACGAACAGTGAAGCGTCTCATTTTTGCAGGAAAGATTTCAGAAAAGAAGGGCGTTAAGAGTTTATTGAGATCGATTTCCTATATTCCGGATGCGAAAGATCAGATTGAGATTGCGCTTGCAGGCGGTTATGGAAATGAAGAGGAATACAGTGAGATCTGCAGATTGGCGCAGGAATGTCCTTGCAAAGTGACATTTCTTGGAAAACTGCCGCAGAAGGCACTTGCACAAGAATTGAACCAGAGTGACATTTTTATTTTACCATCCTTTTTTGAAGGATTGCCGCTTGTAATCATCGAAGCAATGGCTTGTGGACTTCGCGTTGTCTGTACAGATCTTCCGGGGATTCAAAACTGGTTGCAAGCAAACATACCCGAAAATGGAGTAATATTTGTAGAGCCGCCTCTTATGACGAATGCAGATGAACCGATTTTAGAGTCGATTCCGGCATTTGAACAACGACTGGCAAATGCAATATTGGAAGTGCAGCATAGCAGGAAGCCGGAACAGGAAGCTGTGAAGAAGATTTCATGGGATGGCCTGTGTTTGAAATTAGATGAATACTTTAGAAATTAGCAAAAGCCGGAACTTTTTCCGGCTTTTTAAATGCATACGAAAGTTGCACTCCTATAAGTCTGCATGGTATAATAAAATAGCTACGTGCAAACGTAATTTATGAGGTGGGAAATGAAAATAAAAGTAAAAAATATGAGTTACGAAGATGTGCTTGCGCTTCCAAAGGAAAAGTCATACAAACCTATGAAGCAGCATTTGTTTTTTCGCACACTTCTTCGTGTTGTGTCGTCAGTAGATTTATTTGTGACAAAATTTGAATGCCACAAGATCGGCATGGAAAAATTAGGAAAGGACGAGCCATGTCTGATTTTGATGAATCATTCCAGTTTTATTGATCTGAAGATTGCATCTACGATTCTTTATCCGCGTCCGTTCAATATCGTATGTACTTCGGATGGATTTGTTGGGAAGAATTGGCTTATGCGTCTGATTGGATGTATTCCAACGAAAAAATTTGTATCAGATCCAAAACTGGTGCGAGATATGGTTTATGCAGTGAAAGAATTGAAAAGTTCGGTTTTGATGTATCCGGAAGCAAGTTACAGCTTTGATGGTACTGCAACTCCTTTGCCGGACAGTATCGGACGTTGTCTTAAGATGCTGGGAGTTCCGGTGATCATGATTCGAACTTATGGCGCATTTGCAAGAGATCCTTTGTATAATGGTCTTCAGAGACGGAAGGTAAAAGTAAGCGCAGATATGGAGTATGTTCTTTCACCGCAGGAGATAGCAGAGAAATCTACAGAAGAATTGAATGGCATTATTGAAAATTGTTTTAAATTTGATAATTTTAGATGGCAGCAGGAAAACAGAATTTCGATCAAAGAAAAATTCCGCGCAGATGGGCTTAACCGTGTGTTATACAAATGTCCGCACTGTCTGACGGAAGGAAAGATGATCGGAAAAGGAATCAGACTTACTTGTGAACATTGTGGAAAAGAGTATGAGCTGACGGAGTATGGATTTATTAAGGCAGTGAACGGAGAGACAGAATTTGACCATATCCCTGACTGGTATCAGTGGCAGAGAGAATGTGTAAAGAAAGAGATCCTCGATGGTGTGTATAAGCTGGATGTTCCAGTTGAGATCTGTATGATGGTGGATAAGAAATGTGTCTATCGAGTTGGTTCAGGACAGATTTTACATACGCCGGAAGGATTCCATCTGACAGGATGTGACGGGAAGCTGGATTACAGACAGAAGCCAATCGCTTCCTATAGTCTGTATTCGGATTATTTCTGGTATGAGATCGGTGACGTGGTTTGTATAGGAGACAGCAAGGTATTATATTATTGCTTTCCAAAGGATTGCGGTGATATTGTCGCGAAAACGAGACTGGCAACGGAAGAGATGTACAAGATTGCCCGCAGTATGAGGAAAAGCAAAAGTGCGTGTAAATAAGGAGAATGACTATGGAGCGTAATTTAGAGAATGCACTGAGACAATTAAAAGACAGAGAAGAAGCGGGTTTAAATTATATTTATTCGAAGACGTACAACTATGTATATTTGCGTGCGAAAAATATTCTGAAGCGAGAAAGTGATATTCAGCAGTTGATGCAGAACGTCTATCTACAAATGATTGCTTCTGCATCTGATTTAAAAGAAGACGAGCTGTACGCATGGCTTGGGAAAATGGTTTATTCTTTGGGATGCGAATGGTTCCGTAAGAAAAAGGAAAGAGAAGCGACCTGTTTAGAGATTGAAAAGAGCGAGATGGAGCTCCGTAAGAGTACAGATCTGGAAAATACGATGAGCGTGATTGCAGAAAGTATGGAAGAGCTTCCGGATTTATATCAGGCGACATTTTATGCGTTTTATTATGATTATATGCCGGTGAACGAGATCGCAGAAGCAATGCATAGTTCGGAATCAATTATTATGAACCGTTTGAATTATGTGAGAAAATACATGATCAAGGCGCTTGAAAATTTCCAGGAAGAAAAAAATATCAAAGTTGCATTCTCGATTGAAGCGGTATGGATGGCACTTAGAAAATGGTCTGTAGAACATTGCATGGGTGCGACGACTGCTCAGATGGTGTATTCTGAGATCTGCAAAAAATCCAGTATGAAGCCAGGGTCTATTTATATAGAAGGAAGAGAATTTGCCGGAGTTAATAATACGGTTGTTTATCACAAGAGTGATGATTTTCAACCACTTTTTGCACAGTTTGAGAAATACGCTCCAAAGACAGGAATGGCAGACAAACGAATTGGGCTTTTGGTAGGTATTGCAGCATTGGTGATTGCGATTGTTGTCGGTATCGTTCTGTTTGCAATGGCCAATAAGGACAAGGAAAAGCAAAAGGATGACGTACAACAGAGTCAGGAACAAACGATAAAGGATGATCAGACAGGTGACTTGCAAAACACAGATAGTGAAAACAGTGATGCTAAGACACAGGATGAGCAAGATGGAGATACACAGAACGAAGATGTGCAGAATGAAGATAACCAAAATGGGGATACAAGTGCGAGTGAATATATTCTCCCGGAAAGTAATACAAGGGAATTGACACGAGAGGATCTTGCTGGTCTTTCCAAAGAAGAACTCAGATTGGCGCGCAACGAGATCTTTGCCCGCCATGGTATGATATTCGGAGTAGAAGATCTGGATCAGTATTTTTCGGCGAAATCTTGGTATGAGCCAACTGTTCCTGCAAGTGAATTTTACGATCGAGTAGAGATGAGTATGATTGAAGAAACAAATCTGAATTTAATAGTAGAGGTTGAATCGGAGAGATAAGAGGAACCGCCACTGGGAATGTACCTGGTGGTGGTTTTTGAATAAAAAGACAGAAAATTAATAAAAATATTAAAAATGA
>CAZUVY010000144.1:0-4226 GCA_964623905.1 uncultured Faecalimonas sp. | reverse complement strand
ACCGCCTATCCGCCCCACCAAAAACAACGCCCCTCGGAGGTGTCCGAAGGGCGCGAGATATGAGTCATATTATGTGTCTACTCGATTTCTTTTAATTTGGATTCTGCTTTTTCGAGTAGATCTACTAAACTATCAATCTCAGAAACGGAGAGATTAATTATCGAGTTAGATTTATGAGTATCAATAGAAAATCGAATTTTCCAGTTATTTGATGATTCACAAATTGAAGCAATTGAATGGTCACTATTATACATATAAAATCATATGGATTATACAGCATAACGTGAGATAGTAAGCTGCTCAATGTGATGAGTAATATCACAACCAAGGTTGTTGTCAATAATATTGCGAATAGAAGTAAAATCGGCATAACCATGTACTGATTGCGTACATTCGCAAAAACAATAATTAGCAAGAACCTCTGATTTAACAACAACTACATTTGAGTTTTGTATATCTTGACGGACTCCTGACGCAAAACGAGGCGCTACAACTAGACAGAATTTTGAGCCATGTTTTTTAATATGGCGCATGAGTCTGCTCGCATTTAATTCGGATAATGCAGAATTGCGAGTTTTTGCATCGACATTCATTTTGTATAACTGTTTAGAGGGCAGTTCCTCCAGTGTACATAATAAATCAGTATTGCCTGCACCTGCAATTATCTCGACGTCAATGGTTTCTTTAAAGAGTTTCATGAATGGTTTAAGTGCATTTTCAAATTCTGTGCCATCATGACTCCCGTATTTGGAGGCTCTAACCATTTCAGTAACAATTGCTTGTACTTCACTCTTTCGGTCAACAGATGTGTTGATGCAGCTTAAATATGCGAGAGGTTCAACTTCATATAAGATAGTATACCAATCTTGAAGATTATAAATATCTTCATCTGTTTCTTTAGTCGGAATATCAAAAGCAGAGAAATTTGAGTTTAATTTCACTGCCGAATCTAAAACGTCAGGTGAAAGAGTTATATAACCTGAATATTTCTTACGAGAAGCAAATGCATCATTACGATAAGTCAAAGTTTCAACGCCTGTTATTTCATCTGTTGTTACAGAATGAAGGAATTTTAATAGTTGTCCGCCATTGTGTTTTCGATCTTCTTCTATAGAAAACACTCCCATGCTTTGGAATAAGCGAAGAAAATAATAATTCATCTCATGCGTAACATTAGCAAAGAGATAATTATAATCGGGAACTTCTTTAAAAAGTTCTATTTTACTTTCATATGAAAGGGAACGGAACTCTATAATACTCTCTACCAACTCTTCATAAACTGATTCATTTAACTTTTCGATGAATGGTAAGAACCAGATGCATTCATCAATATACAGTTTTTTGTGTATTCGATTGTCAAGGAGTAATTTAACAAAAAGTCTACCAGCGTATATCTCAAAACAATCGGGAGTTTTGTTCGCGGGATTAGGGTATTGTATAGAATAAAGATTAACCAAAAAATTGTTTGCTTGTGCCTTTTCATCTGATGATTCCATATAATTTATTAGCATCGGGGAAGGCATGAATTTTTTAGTACCAGTTTCACGGTCATTAACATCATAACCAAGCATATAGTATTTAGCTTGTAGTAATCGAACACCAGTAGTGATTTGTGACCCTTTTTTAACATCGGTTCCATAAGATACAACAGGGTCATACGCCCTTCCCTGAGTGATTGAATCATCCACAAGGTCTTTAAGCCTAAAACCCCGATGCCTACTCATTAAAGCAGCAAAGTCAGCTAATAATTTTTTATCATTGACATTTTTGTCAATTGTCCAACGATGTTCAGTAGACCGTATTAATTTTATCATTTACCAATACCTTTTACGATTGCCTCACTAAATTTAGGCGGGATGGCTTCACCTACGATTTCGCGAATAAATTGATCAGAACACCAGTCGGGTAAATTCCAATCAGCAGGTAGAGAAGAAACAATAAATAATTCGCGTAGAGTTAAAACACGGGCATCTGTTCTAGTTCCATCAGGTAGAGGGTTGCCAGGGTGCGCGTTATTATGACTGCCTATATTGCCACTATTCATACAACGAGCTGGACAAGGCTCATCCCATCTCATACGTGCGAACGTATTATGAAAGCCTTTCATTCTTGTACCTTTTGCAGTTTTAGGATAAAATATTTCATTAAGAAATGCGCTCTTACCCTCTGGGGTATGTCTCATTGCAAGTACATATCTCTCGTTTAGCGGTTTGGCTTTATGCCATTTTATGCCACTATCTTCCCCAGCTTCTAAAGAAGGTAAATGTCCTATTGCTTCGCGTAAAGTAATTTCTTTTTGAGCCGATGGATTAGACCAAGATAACCCTTTCTTCCAAATTTTAATGAATCCTCTTGGTCTGCTTTGTGGTACACCAAAATTTTTAGCGTTTAAGACAAATGACTCAATATTATATTGATCTCCGTATTTTTTTATAATAATATCATGTAGGGTCAAAAGTTGTCCATCAAAAGGGAAATAAAGCTCAAGGAATTTAGGCACATTTTCAATAAGAATGAAGTCAAAATCACAATTATCAATCATATCAAGAGCATAGAAGATGAGATAATTACGTTTATCAGCTTCATAATCTTTTTTTCCCATACTACTCATTCCTTGGCAAGGAGGTGTTGCTAAAAGGAACTTACAATCATTTTTGATAATTTCTTTTTTAACCTGGTCAAAAACATCATAATTAGTGATATCACCGCATATAGTAGCGCAATCCGGATAAAGCCAACGATGGATTTCACACCGTTTGGGTAGCAACTCAGATGCAACCACGATATTTAAACCGCAGTCTTTAAAGTAGGTTTCTGCTACTCCAGCGCTACAAAATAAAGAGGCACCATTCATATGAGTTGGTATTTTATATTTTTACAAATAGCTTCCATGAGTAATGGTGGCACAGCTTCGCCGACCATGTATCGTATTTGGCTAGATGATGCAAAATTGGGCAAGTCTATATCAGGGTTGATTGAGGATAGTATAAATAGTTCTCTTAATGTCAAGACTCGTGCATCACTATACAATCCATTCCCCAAATTTCTTCCTGGGTGAACAGTATGAGTAGATGAAATAGTATCACTTCTCATTGTTATAGTTGGAGCCGGTCTATCCCAATCAATA
This sequence comes from uncultured Faecalimonas sp., assembly GCA_964623905.1. Taxonomy (GTDB): domain Bacteria; phylum Bacillota; class Clostridia; order Lachnospirales; family Lachnospiraceae; genus Faecalimonas. Next base: position 1,099 of record CAZUVY010000144.1, on the reverse strand, counting down.
CGTTTATATGTATACGGATACCCAATTATCCTTGTCCCATCTGCTTTCTTAGGGAAGTATATTTCATTTTGGAAAGCGGATTTTCCTGTTGGGGTATGCCTCATAAGCTCAACATGTTCTTTAGTGTGAACACGAGCGTTATGGTGCTTGAGATTAGATGTCTGACCAGATTCTAAAGAAGGCAAATGCCCAATTGCATCTTCAACAGTAATGTGATTTTCCATTGGAGTAGGAAAATCAAAAGAGAATCCATTACGAGTAAGTACGATTATAAGTCTTTTTCTAGCCTGAGGAACACCATAATCAGCTGAGTTGTATATTCTTGACTTAATATCATAAGTCTGTCCATATTTTCTCTGTAGAATTTCCGTTATATTTAATATTTCATCATTATAAGGGAATGATACTTTCGCGAATCGATCAACATTTTCAATAACGATAACATCTGGCGAAATCACATCAATAATCTCTAACGCATGAAATATCAAATAATTACGAGGATCTTTAAGCCATTGGGCATTCCTCTTATTCTTGCCAATTAAAGAAACGCCTTGGCATGGAGGAGTTGCAAGAACAAAATTAACTTTCTTTTCTTTTGCTTTACTAATAAGAGTTTCCTTAATTTCTGATGTTGTAATGTCTCCGCATATCATTTCTGCGTTAGGATGCCAAAATTCGTGCACTTTAGCACGAATGGGAAGCAGTTCGTTTGCAAGTACAATGTTAGAATATTTGCCAAGATTCATCTCAGCAATACCAGCGCTTGCAAATAATGATAATCCAGTTAACATTACATTATATATAAACAAGGAAACTTCCACCATAGCATCTGAAGGCCGACCAAAGCCCTTGCGACTATGTGGAAGTTTCCAAAGGTTGTACGGTTCTCACCGTTATTTCTTTGAGATAAGATTGGTCATATTTTCAGATTAGGCGAATTTTGGTTGCAAAGTTACGATTTTTTTTTGAGATTTCGATGCTCAATCGCAAAGATAATAATTTATGAGGGTGAAATCGCACCAATATTTAATCAACCCTAAGATTAACAATCTTAAAATAGTGCAAAATTTAGCCCTCTGAGCGGTCGTCTGTCGGCAAA
>CAZUVY010000143.1:0-4285 GCA_964623905.1 uncultured Faecalimonas sp. | reverse complement strand
CCAATACATTACTGGTAACGGCGGTATTGAAAAGGAAATGCTTTTATAGTAAAATTAAACAATAGAAATGAGATTGACATACCATATGGAGGAAATCATTATGTTTGGTAATAGTATGCGGAATGAAAATATGTTTGAAAGAGAATGTGATGTTCAAGAATTGGCTTCGATGGAAAAATTGAGAATAAATTCTGATAGAAAACCACAAAATGGAAAAATTATTGTACGGGAAAAAGAGATTGTTATTGAAGCAGGAAATAATAAAAGAAACATTCCGTATGAACATATAATTGGAATCAAACCGGAATTAGAATTAAAAATATTCGGAAAACCTAGTTGGTGGGGAGTGGTTTTCCATATTAAGAGAGAACAAGACAGACAAGTATCTTCTATAGGATGTGTTTTTTATGGGAATTTTTCGAAAGAAAGAGAAAAATTTAAAACCATGACTGATTTTGTCAGAGATACGATACATAATATGTATACAAGCAGTAATATAGTGATTTCTGCAACAGGGAGAGATTATAAGTTTGTTCTATATGAATCAGCTTTGGTTATTGAGTCATTAAGAGAAACAGTACTTGGACCACTAGTATATCCGTTGCATAATCTGAAAAATGTGTCTGAAATAAAAGCATTAGCATAAGGAGAAGTTTCTGTTAACATTCAGTGGTTGACAGGAGAAGATTCAGTTTATTATTGCTTGAAAAATGGCGATTTTAAAAACTTTGTTATGCTTATAGAAATGCTTACTAATAAAACAAAGGAAACATCAATGAAGGCTATTTATTATGGTGGTCATCCAGAATTTCCGTGTGAAGCAGAACAAATTTATGTCAAATTAAAAAGGGATAGAATGATTCTTGTTTCGAATAATTCCAGAATAACGTAAACTGTTTTGTATGATGAGATTGAAAAAATACGATATGAAACAAAACAAGAAATTTGTGAAAGAGTTACAGCGACAAGGATAGCTCTCTTGGGAGTTTATGCTTTTGCATTCAAAAAGAAGGAAATTCAAAACCAAAAATATATTAGTATAGAATTAAACGAACAAGGAAGTGTTAAGGGTGCGGTAACCTTTGTTCTGTCGGGGGATAATATAGAGCAATTGTATATAAGGTTATCAGAATTTTGCGAATCTTATAAGGCGAGTGTACTTAAAATAGAAACACAAAGTGAAGAACAGAAGTCGGAAGTACCGCAAGATTATATACAAGAATTAAAAAAATTGAAAGAACTTGTAGATTTAGGGATAATTAGTGAAGAAGAATTTGATATGAAGAAAAAGCAATTGTTAAAAATCTAAGGACAAGGAGAACTCTTATATGAAGTGTGTAAAATGTAATAATGAAATGATAAAAACCACATTAAATAATCCACCAATATATAGTGGTGACTGGAATAAGAGACAAGGATATGCGGATTTTCAGAAACAATATGCGGCACATATAGCATATGTATGTGAAGAATGTGGTTATATGGAATTCTATTTTAAAGATATTCAAGAATAGAAAAAGCGTGTTGCGTAATCAAAGAGAACTAGATTATAAGAAATTAAATTATTGGCAGAGAAAAAAGGAGATACTATTATTGAATGAAAAGTATGAAAATTGACGCTAATGGAACTGAAATCAGAGTAATGGGTGATGTTGTCAATGAGGAAGCTTATATTTCATTGACTGATATTGCTAAATATAAAAATCCGGACAATGCTTTTATTGTAGTTGCAAACTGGATGCGAAATCATTCGACAATATCATTTTTAGGATTGTGGGAACAAATTCACAACCCGAATTTTAAACCTATCGAATTCGATAGGTTTAAAGCAGAGGCAGGCGATAATGCATTCACATTGACACCTCAACAATGGATAAAAGCAACGGATGCAATCGGCATTATTTCAAAATCTGGTCGCTATGGCGGTACATATGCTCATACAGATATTGCGTTTGAATTTGCTTCATGGATTTCACCGGAGTTTAAACTTTATATTATTAAAGATTACCAGCGATTGAAGAAAGATGAGGCAGAAAGACTTGCGATTGGATGGGATGTAAAAAGGGAGTTGTCGAAAATCAATTATCGTATTCATACGGATGCAGTAAAGGAGTTTTTGATTACACCTACATTATCTCCACAGGAGATGGCTTATACATACGCTTCGGAAGCGGATATTCTTAATATGGCATTGTTTGGTAAAACAGCAGCTCAATGGAGAAGCGAGCAAGGAATCAGCGGAAAGACACCAAATATCAGAGATTTTGCTTCTGCGGAGGAATTGGTGGTGCTTATCAATCTGGAAGATACAAATGCAGATTTGATAAGGCAGGAAGTTCCTAAACTTGACAGGTTGAAAATTTTAAGAGAAAAGGCATATCGTCAGCTTGAACTTCTTAAGAAGAATCAAGAGACGATAAAGGCATTGAAGCAGAATCTGATTGAAGATACAGGAAACAAAGAATACTCTTAAAATATGTAAATTTTGAAACAAATAAAATTTTACAGTGATAAAGCAAAAAGAATTTTGGAGGGATTGTTATGCCTACAGTTGGCGAGGTTATTGATAAAGAATATAGAAAAATTATAAAACAGAAATATCCTGAACATAGTGCTTCTTGGCCTATTGTCAGTGGATATAATATATTAAATGGTCCGTATGGTAATTATATTATCTGTATTTTTAAACATACAGGAAACAGTGGAATGGTGGCAACTTCTGTTGTGGAGTTTAATGTTGCGAATACAGGTGTAGAATCCATATCATCTTGTAATATTGATAGTGCAAGAGATAAGATTCGTTCTTCTTTCCATTTGTCAAATATGGATTCTGTAGTTATTCTTGCAGTAGATGGCAGTAATTTGAATAGTGAGTTGCAAAAACTTTTAGAAGAGCATGAATTTGTAATGGGAGTGAAGAAAATGAAGATTTTTTTGAGTCACAAAGGTGCAGATAAACCATTGGTTAGATTATATAAACAAACTTTAGAAATATTAGGGTTTGATGTTTGGCTTGATGAAGATGCAATGCCTGCTGGTACGGCATTGCATAGAGGAATTTTACAGGGATTTAAGGATTCGTGTGCGGCAATTTTCTTTATTACTCCTAATTATAAAGATGAAGGATTTTTGGAAACGGAAGTTAATTATGCAATAACAGAGAAAATGAGTAAGGGTGACAAGTTTTCAATTATTACATTAGTGTTCAGTGATGATAAAGGAAATATAGGAGAAGTTCCAGAACTTCTGAAAACATATGTATGGAAACAGCCGGCAAATGATTTGGAGGCGATTCAAGAAATCATAAAAGCGTTACCAATAAAGTTAGGAGATGTCCGATATAGATAATTGGACAAATAAAAAATTAAATTATTATCCACAGTTACCGAGCAAGTGTTATCAACGTCGATAACAAAATGATAACATTAGCTCGTATAGGCAGGATAATATGGATATATCAAATAATCAAAAGAACGAGAAACACGACAGAAAATAATTCCTAAACAAAATGAGTTAGTCTTTGTCGAATTTGAATAACCTAAAAATAGAGGGAAGCCTTATAAATAAGGGCTTCCCGTTTTCTATGTTTGCATATTCTAGCACCATTTTATAGATAACTTAGGCGATAAATTAAAGTGGAAAGGTAAAAAGATTTCACAGGTTATAATTTGATGGAAAGAATGTACATATCATGGTACAATCGTTTTGAACTAAGAGAAAACTTGAATTTATAGAGGTGAACAGTTTGACGCATAATACATATGAATATACAAAAATACGTGAAAATATCTGGCAAATCGCAGAAGACGATGGCGTATACTGCACGCTTATTAAAGGAAGTGAAATGGCAGTTTTAATAGATACAGGATACGGAAAAAGAAATTTGAAGACATTTGTCGAAGCGAATATTGTTACTCCATATATTGTTATAAACAGTCACGGACATCCAGACCATATCGGAGGAAATCATTGGTTTGATAGGGTTTATGCTTTAAAGGAAGAATGGGATGTCATTAAATATTTTGAAGAAAATAAACCAGAGGAATATGCGTTGGAAGAAATACAAATTGGTCAGCGTATTTCGTTGGGAAATCTAAACATTGTGGTGATATGTCTGGCTGGACATACGAAAGGTTCTGTTGGAGTAATTGTGGAAGAAGAAGGTATCCTGATTTCTGGAGATGCATTAAATGAAGGACTATGGTTATTTAATTACGGTTCTTTATCAATGCTAGATTTATATGAAACGATAAAGGCGACTATGGAATTAGATTTTTCGACATAT
>CAZUVY010000142.1:0-4385 GCA_964623905.1 uncultured Faecalimonas sp. | reverse complement strand
TGCGCGAGGGACATACCTATCAGCTGAGAGTGATGGAGATGCTGCGGAAGGTCGCCATGTAGAAAATTATTAACGCTAAAACGATAAAAGAAGCGACAGATACTATATATGGTGCCTGTCGCTTCTTTTGGAAAGAATAACTACAAAATGTAGTTTGTGTAAAAAGCCAATGTGCAGTGCGCATCGGAAAAGAAATGTCGTCATCATGCTTGTATATGGAAGATGTAACTGTTATAATAACGAAGAAGCATAATTCTTTTAATGTTCATTTAGAATCATATCCAAGTCTTAGGGAGTAGTCCTGTCGAGTATTCAAAGAATTCTATGCTGATACCCAATAACAACAAGGGCATAGGATTCTGCAGATGGGAGAGCGGGAGCAAGGGGGTGCTGTCGGATGGGCACTTATCCCATGTGGAAGCCTATGAGAAGGAGGACACATGGGAAAGAATGACCGGGTATTAAAGAAATACTTTCGGGATAAGAAACGTTTTGCTGATTTATTTAATGGTTTCTTGTTTGGAGGGGAGCAGGTAATTAAGGCGGAGGAATTGGAAGACAAGTCCGAGACATATACGGATGATAAAGAAACAGGTGAAGCAATCGCGAAAAATATGCAACGTATCCGTGATGTAGCCATGCGTATGAAGAGCGGTGAGACTTTGAAGCTGTTTGCGTTAGAGAATCAGAATCAGGTTGACTACACAATGCCGTTTCGCTGTATGCAGTATGATGTTATGGAATATCATCAGCAGATAAAAGAATTGCGTAAACAGAACGCCGAAAAGGGTGAATTGGTTACGAGTGCAGAATGGCTCTGCAAGGTGAGGAAAACAGATCGTATTGCGCCTGTATACACGCTCTGTGTGTATTATGGAGAAGAACGTTGGGATGGACCGAGGAGTCTGAAAGACATGATGGACTTTGATGACGATGAGGATGGCATGAGTGCTTCGTTTGCGGATTATCCCTTGCGTTTGCTGTGTATCAATGAGAAAACTGATTTCTCGGTATTCAAGACAGAAATCAGCCTCTTATTTAGCGCTATGCGCTACCGTAAGGATAAAAGAGAACTGCTACGTTTAATTGAGAATAATCCGGACTTTCAGCATGTGGATATGGAGACCATGGAGGCTATGAGTGTCGTGCTGGACATACCACAGATATGGGAGGAAAGGACAGCATATATGAACGGTGAAGAAAGTGAGGAAGGGAATATGTGTCAAGCAATAAGAGAACTTATGGAAGATGCCAGAAACGAAGGAATAGAGCGCGGAATTAGGGCTTTTGTAGAGTTGGCTGAGCAACTGGGGCTAAAGAACGAAGATATCACAGAAGAGATATGTAAGAAGTTTGATTTGACAAAAGAGAAAGCTTATACATATGTGGAGAATATTGATTGATGATTGACGGCGTGAAATTAGGGGGCAAAAATTAATCTACTATTAATATAATGTAAACTTCGACCGATATAAATAAAGAGAATATCATACGATACATAATAGGATGACAGGGAGGTCGAGGGTATTATGAATATTAAAGGAACTGGTGAAGGAAAAGGTAAAAGCTGGCAAATAGTTCAAGTGTTTGCCGGCTTTTTTAATAGAAATCAGTATAGTTGGTTATGAAGAATGAGATAATAAAAGGAGACTAGCTATGGAGCATAATTTAGTAGGATTATTAGAAAGCTATTCATGCATAAAAGATGGACGTAAAATTGTTTTTTTCACTAAGTATGGCGATTGGGTTGAAGTTGATTCTGAAACTGGGAAAGCAAAAGTGATGGAATCTGTACAGAACTATCAAGAATTTCCATTTATGGTTTTCTGTACTAAGGGAGAATTCTATAGAATAGATGGCAAAGGTAATATACTATATAAAAAAGGTAGTGGTAAGTGGATGAAATTCGACAGAAATAATATGTCTTCTGAAACGGTTTGCTTAGCAGGACAAATTGAAGATAAATTATTTATTCTTTATGCAAATGGTATTTTGTATTATAGCATTGATGTAGAGAAGAAGACCTATGACTATTCTATTTTATTTAGCGATGATAAGGTACGTCCTATTGTCGAACATGAAGGATATATTTATATGCAGGAGACTGATAGAGTATTAGTATCGTATAGTATATTAACGTCTACCGTAAAAAAATATGAATTAGAAGAATCTGTAGGAGTGATACAGCATATATGCGTGGTAAACAATGATGAGTTGTTGATTTTAAATAATAAAAATCAAATTTTCAGATACAATATTAATACCTCATGCGAAAAGGTATGCGAATTGGCAAATCAGGATGAGTTGTATTGGGGAAGAATTCATTGTGTCAATAATGAAATTGTGGTCTTGCCGTGGAGGCATGACACGCATATATATACATATAATTTGGAAACAAAAATATTAAAAATAGAAAATATTCCGTCTTATGTAGATTTCTGGAAAGGTGATTTGCTTAAGTTTGTAAGGTGTTATGAAGATGAATCGATTATTATATATCCTTGTAGAGCCACCAATTGTTTATTAATAATATCAAAATGTAATAGAAAGATGCATTGGCTAAAATTAGATGTTGGAGAAAATGTAAAGGATATATTAATTAGATTAAAAGATTTTGTTTTAAAAGAAGACACGGTCAGTTTGGAAGAGTTTATATATCTTATACAACAATGAAGTATTAGTTGAAAGCATACAAAAGAATGTGGCTAGAATATAGAAATATTGCATTAAAGGAGAACTATGGCTAATAAGGGAAAAAATGAATTTGATTATTCAAATTTAGAGGCATATGCAGGATATTATGTCGATAATACAAAAGTACTGCGGTCGGCCTCGGGCGGTGGCGCAACAGTGTTAGCAGAGCATATCATTCGAAAAGGTGGAGTGGTGTTTGGCGTAAAATACTCTGAGAATTTTAAGAGCGCTGAGTATTCTTGTGCAGAAACAATTGAAGAGTTGGATACACTTAAGGGTTCGAAATATATATATGCGAATAAGAAAGTTAGAATACGTGGAGAGTACGTTTCGGTATATTCATTAGTTGCAGAAAAACTTAAAGAAAAGAGAGGGGTATTGTTTATTGGATTGGGTTGCGATGTGGCGGCATTATGTTGTTATTTAAAACAACAAAAAATAGATACGTCGACATTATTTACAATAGATTTAATTTGTACAGGCCCGACATATGCAGAAGTAGGTAAACAATATATAGAACAACTGGAAGCAAGATATGGTTCAGAAATTGTAGACTTTTCGGTTCGATATAAAGAGGAAGGATGGAGTCCATTTTACATATATGCCAAATTTAAAAATGGCAAAATCCACAAAAGAACATTTTATGACTCAGATTATGGCTATGCGTTTGCATTGTATGGGATGAAGGGATGCTACGAGTGTAAATTCAGGGGTGAAAATCACTGCGCCGATATTACACTTGGAGACTACTGGGGGATTGTACCCGGCAAGAATGGATACAATCCAAATGGCGTTTCGCTATTTATTGTAAAAACACAGAAGGGAAAATCCCTCTTAGAGGAAATTGACAGAGAAGAATTCAGAATAGAGCCTGCAGATATTGAGTTGGCTTTACGTCATAATCCCATGTACTATAAACGTAAAGAGAAAAATGCGAAATGGCGGCTGTTTGATGAAACATTTAAAAAAAGAGGATTAAAAGAAGCAGTTCGTGCATGCAGAGACAGCAAAAAACCTTCTCATATTTGTGGAGATATTAACAAATATGAAATTGTTTTGTGGGGAGCAGGAAAAGGATTTTATAGAAATTATGCAAAAGTAGAAGAGATATGTGATGTTGACATGATTTGCGACAACAATCCGGAGAAGTGGGGGAAAGAAATTTTACCGGGAATCACTTGCATTTCGCCGGATGAATTAATAAAAATCCCCAATGTTTTTGTGGTGATTATGTTGCAGGATATCAAATATGCTTTTCGGGTTGCCAATCAATTGCTTGATATGGGTATAGACAAATTTGATATTGTTGATAATTGGTTGGAGTATATGTATACAGAGTAATCTTGGCTTGAACGTGTTGTAGGGAACCAAAGAAGAATAACAAAATCAGAATATTCACATCCATATTTGTTGAAAGTTACGGAGCTCTTTCGTAAATATATGCTTGACAATAAATTGCTGGAGAGAGGGACTGACATTATAACTTTTGTTCTTAAACATTGAAAAAAGATACCATACGTTAATATTGCTGAAGGAAGATATACATTTCCTAAAAAGAAAGAAATGTGATTTTGTACCTTGGTAAATGGAAAAGAATGTGTGTACGGTTGATATGGGATTGATTATTATTTAATAGATAAAATAAAAATAATTAGATAGAAAGTTGAGTGACAAAATGGAGAAAATAATTG
>CAZUVY010000141.1:0-4440 GCA_964623905.1 uncultured Faecalimonas sp. | reverse complement strand
CGGGTTTATGCACCTACTTTAGTTCGTCTGTCTCCTGCATTCCATATATAGTAATTGTGACTTTCACAAAAACTTTATCTCGATTGTTTATGCAGGATTTCTTCCATACCCATGTGTATTTATTTGCGTTTGCTTCGATTTTTGTCCCATCGATATAAACGTGGTTAAGATCGACCTGGTCTTTTTCAAAAATAACCTGATTGATAGCTAGGAAGATATTTTCAATAGAATCAGTCAGTTCTTCTCTGATAAAATTTCCAAAAGTAGCAAAGGAAGGTGCAGCCATACCGTCCAGAAGCCACATATAACGAATGTCAGTTTTACATGATTTTTCCATTTTTCTCAGCGACAGATACCCATTCTCCATGAAAGAGAAGAGAATGACTTTCAGCATAATCGTAGGATTGTATTTTGGGCGACCTGTTTTGCTCTCCTTAACTGAAAAATATATTGTAAAGTCAATACTATCCATGATTTCGCTGAAACTGTAAACTGGATCAGAAATATCAATAATTTTTTCGATATCCAATGGTAATTTTAGCTGTCTTATAGTATAATTATTATTGGTGTTTTTAGTTAGTTGCATAATTAATTATACCAAAAAAAACGCTTAGGTCGCACGACCTAAGCGTTTTCTCTTTAAGGGCGTTTTTTTACATCCCCTTTTTGTTCACCAAAGAGGAGGCAAAGTAATAAGGTTTTGAAGGACAAAAAACTGTCTTTGGAGGACAAGGTGCTCTATTAGAAATACTGTTAGCTATAGTTAATTTGTAAATTAGATTCTAAATATAAGCAGGATGGTCATCCCTTGTTAGTAGGCTATATAAAGTAGATAATATATAGTTGAGTGTGGATTTTGCAATAAAGTTGGAAAGGAGAGGCATATTTTAAAAATTGAGCAAATGAACATTTATGAACAAAATTATTATCCAAGTCAATGACTGAGTCGATAAAATAGTTAAGAAACAGGAAATGATATACATATTGGGATTAGAATCGATGAAAGAGAGGAAAGACTTATGAAGAGAAATATGAAAAAGATGACAGTTCTATTATTAGTATGTGGAATTTTATTTGGAACAATGAGCGTATCAGCAGCAAGCCAGTCATTTGTGTATGTGTTTAGTAGCAAGAATCAGCTCAGAGATACTGCAAGTTATGCAAAAGAAGATAGTGAACAAAATGCTTATGTAACTAATTATAAAGAGGGATTAAGTAATTTTGACGCAGGTGTGGATGTATGGGGATGTAGGGTACGCAAAACTTCAAATGACAATGCTATGACAAATTATACATTGATTAAAAATTTAACAACATATAGATTACCATATACATCAACAGGATATGCAGGAACAACGTATTTTTTGAGAGCTCAAATTGATAGTTCGAGTCCATATTCTTCATTAACAGTTCAAGGAAGATGGCTTCCATAGGTAGTTGATTTTAATAACAGGAGGGAAGATATGAATAAGGGTATGAAACATAGCGTGTGTATTTTGAGAATTTTATTGATTTGTCTTTTGGTAAGTGGCTGTGCGGGAAAGAATATGGAAGAGAACACGAAGATTAATCGCGAAAAGGTAAAATGGGAAAACGAAACATTGATCGAGAATCTTCAAGCAAACTTTGAAGTGGATAGCAACTTAGTTAGGGAGACAGAGTTGTATACATGTGAAAAACAGGCAGTTTCGGCTGAACTATTAAAAGAACTTTTTTTTTCACATGATTTGAGTGAAACAAAGGTGGAAACACGCCTGTATGACACAGAACTTCCTGAATTTGGTAATGCATATACTTTAACATCAGCAGAGGGATTAACTCTTTTCTCAAGCTGTGAAGGAGCATTGGGAAAAACAAAAGAGGCAGATTTTTATCGAAATTTTCTTGCTAGTGATACGGCTGCCTGGGGGCTTAATGGGAGACCAGCAAAGCTTGGAGTAGCCGGAGAAATAAGTTATTTGAATAAAGTACAGATTGAAAACGAAATCGTAGCTGGGCTGAGCAAACTTATGCCATATGCGTCAGTGAATGAACTAAAGTTTTACTCTTTGACACCAGAATATTTGACTAAGATTCAGAATGCGGAATTAGGACGTCTAGAGGACGAAGAAGATACATCTTGGTATGAACGAGAAAAAGAAATGGTGAAGGAATGGAAAGAAGAGGAAGGAGCCTACTATATTACAGTAGAACTGGCAATAAATCAAATTCCTTTTAACGATGCAATAAATCAACCTTTGGTAGATGGAACATCACTTAACAGTTATACAGCAAACTTTATTTATAATAAGAATGGATGTGTTTTTTTTGAATTGCCAAAAATTTGGATTGAAACGACAAAAGAACATCAAGAAATGATTACAGCCGCAGAAGCCTTGGAGGCGCTGAAGGAAGATATGTCTTTAATAATTCTAACTCATGATTATCGCATCGAAGGTGCTGAGATAAAATATTTTGTGATAAACACACCATCTAAATTAGAGTTTGAAATCAGACCTATTTGGGTCTTCGATAGTAAAGTGACAATAGAAGTTGTGGATGAAGCAGGAGAAACGGTATACGAAATTAATCCTGAGAACTTTTATGTAGATGCAGTTACTAGTGAGGTTTTGCGTTAATGATTAAAAGAATTTTTTCAAATTATGGTGAAGTGTTGTTAGGATGGAAAGTATGGATAGCTTCTTTTACAGTGTTTATGCTCTTTCAATTAGACGCAGGAATGCCTATTAGCTTTGATGAGTATCACTGGAATGTTTTGCGCGAATCATACGATTTTAAAATCATTTTGATAAGCTGTATATATTTTGGAATGTACATATGTATGATGTGTATTACTGCCACAATTGGCTTTGGGCTACAGTTTCATAAAGAATGGAAGTCGGGTGTTGTTCCTCAACTTGTTTCAAAAATGGGATTGAAAAAGTATTCTACGCTATATGTTTTATTAGCAATGTTGTCTGGAGGTCTTATCAATCTGACTGGATATAGTCTATATGCATGGTATATGGGTAGGCGCGTACTATATATTAATACAATGGCAGCACAGACTGATACACACGAATTTGCATACGCATTTTCTTTGTCCGATGAGAGCGGGATACAGTATGTCATGATCATGGGAATTTTATATTTGGTGGTGGGAGCAGTTGCTTCGGTGATTGCCTTATACGTATCAACACTCACAGAAAATAAATATTTAGTAATGTTTTCTCCATATTTGATTTTGAGATGCTACACAGAATTCTGTAAGGCAATTGGAATACCAGACAATTTGAGAATAGATTATTATTTGTTAGGAAGAGTTGATATAGGAGATTCCTTTACTGAATTTATTGTGATAATTGTCATTGTGTTATTTGTGGTTGCAGTAATAGGACAACATTTTTTTAAGAAAGGCGTTCGAGGGAGATTGGTAAATGGGAAGTATTAGAAAGATAAAAGCTGTTTGGAAATATCAGACGACCCTTCAGATATTTGATACAAAGGTTTTAATGGTTTTTGTGTTGCTTTTTTTGTATGTTAGAAATTATACGGAACCAATTGTAGAGTTTTCAAAAACTGTTCATGAGGGTATTAGTCCCTACTTATTTTCGCTTTTCATGAATGACATGGTGTTCCCGATAATTGTAGCGTTGGGATATTTATTATTAATTTGTAATGCCCCATTTTTGAATAAAGGCTATCTGTTTTTAGTAGCACGTACAGGAAAACTTTATTGGGTTATAGGGGAAGCCTGCTTTTTGTTTACATATGCTGTTTTTTATGTGCTTATGCTAATTGGATTAACAATTTTAAATATCCTGCCGTATATATCGTGGGAAATGGAGTGGGGCAGGATTATCATGTCTCTAGTTAGAACAGATGCTTCGGTACAGTTTCAAACCTTGGAAATTAGTCCTTACGTAGTCGAGAATTACTCAGCAATAGAAGCATTACAGAAGACTGCTCTATTATCGGTACTTTTTTTCTGGGGAATTGGCATGCTAGTCTTTGCATTTAATTATGCATTCCAAAATTTCTTTGGGGTAGTTGTAGCTGTTGGACTTATTTTTTTCGATCTTGGAATCTATAATCTGTTTAGCAGCTCAATGTGGTATAAGTTCTCACCGATGTCCCTTATAAAATTATCAATTGTAAGTGGAGTCAATGTATGGAACCCGACATATGAATATGCAGTCATAGCTCTTTCTACAATTGGGGTTATATTCTTTTGTATCATATTTGTTGTGGCGAAATATAGAAAAACAATCGGAGTCAATGATAGGAGAGGCAATTAATGGTTGAAGTAGTAAAAGTCAAGGATGTTACTTTGAAAATAAAAGATTCGATTATTTTAGATAAAATTAATCTTTCTGTTCCAAAAGGAATGATTTATGGTTTTGTGGGAAGAAATGGTTCTGGTAAAACAATGTTAATGAAAACAATCTGTGGATTTATTCC
>CAZUVY010000140.1:0-4440 GCA_964623905.1 uncultured Faecalimonas sp. | reverse complement strand
TAGTGGTGAAATCATGGAAAGTGATCCGGCAAGATTACAGGATGTATATAGTATCTGTGTTGCTAAGGAAGAGGAACAAGAGCAATGGGATCTGATACCGATGGTTATGGTTGATGGTAAACTATATCTTGATACCGGAATGGAAAGCAGCGTAGAAGCAAGATGCGGTGTCATGGATGGAGAAATTACATCTTCTGTGGATGGAACAAAAAAGCCTACAAAAGATGGAGAATCAAACTTTGGAACAGGTTACGGATATCAGTATGGTCCACAAGAAGGAACTATTGAAATATTCATGAATGAAAAATGGTGGGTATTTGCAACGGAAGATGTGAGACAGGAAATACAGTTTCCGGAAGATACCACAAAATGATATAGAAATGGGGTGAACTTATGAGATTAGCCGCGGATTTTAGAAGTATTGCAAGAGATGCATTGAATGGGAAATGGAAGATTGCAGTATTAGTAGGATTAGTAGCAACGCTGTTAGGTGCTGTTGACGATATGGGACCAGAAGTGAAAATAAATATTGATGCTTCCAGTGCTGATGCAAGTTTTGAATTTGCCGGTCAGACCATATTTTCAACTGGTGGCGGACTCGATTCAGATATCGGAGCATTTTTGGTAGGAAGTTTTACATACATCATGCTCGCTGCTTTGGTCATGGGTGCGGTATATTTTATTTTAGGAAGTATCATCAAGGTCGGATATGCTAAATTCAATTTAAACTTAGTTGATAGATTAGAGGGTTCTTTTGAGAATCTGTTTGCGTATTTTTCAGATTGGAAGACAACTGCAGCTGCAAGATTTCTTCAAAGTATTTACATTCTTTTATGGTCATTATTGTTTATTATTCCTGGAATTATCGCTTCGTACAGTTATGCAATGACGGAGTATATTTTGGCAGAACATCCAGAATTGTCAGCGAGTGAAGCAATCAGCCATTCAAAACAGATGATGGATGGAAATAAATGGCGTTTATTCTGTTTACAGTTCAGTTTCATCGGCTGGAGCATTTTGTGTGCGTTCACATTAGGAATCGGTAATCTGTGGCTGACCCCTTATAAGCAGGCAGCAACAGCGGCGTTTTACAGAGAAGTGTCTGGTACGGAACGTAGTACTTATGAAAATGAATGGATTGTTTAACGATGAATATTATGAAGACAGTTCCATTCTTGTCAGTTGCGAAGTAATGAGACTGGCTGATATTAAAAGAATGGAGTTGTTGGAAGAACAAATTTGAAGTTGGTGGAGGTACAAAAATGGGATTTTGGATATTTATGTTGGTAATGGATTTGCTGATTCCTTTTACATTGATAGGATTTGGAAAATATTTTCTGAAAACGGCTCCTAAAGAAATAAATACTATATTCGGATACAGGACAACTATGTCTATGAAGAATAAAGATACATGGGAATTTGCTCACAAATATTGTGGGAAAATATGGTATATTAGTGGTCTTGTTATGCTTCCGGCATCGCTTATAATTATGCTTGTAATTCTGGGCAAAACAGAAAACGTCATTGGTACTGTTGGTGGTCTTGTATGTTTTGTGCAGTTAATTCCCTTGATAGGTGCAATTATTCCTACTGAGCGAGCACTGAAAAAGAACTTTGATAAGAATGGAAACAGAAAGTGATAGGAGAATTTGCAGAATAACAAAGAAAGAAGGATACATATTATGGAAGAAAGATTAATTGCATTTGTTATTTGGGCAATAATGGGCGTATTATTTATTGCAATGGGCATTTTTGATTTGAATTCCATGAAAGCAAAACCTTTCGGTTTCTGGGCAAATGCTGAGGTGTCATCGATAGAAGATGTGAAAGGCTATAATCGTGCTTTGGGTATATTGTGGTGCGTGTATGGCGTTTTATTTACGTTAATAGGATTGCCCTTATTAGATGAACAGAATTCGGGTTTGATTATTTTATCTATATTGGGTGCAATGCTTATTAGTATTGCGGCTATGGTAGTGTATGTAGTAGGTATTGAACCAAAATACCGCAAAAAGAAATAGATGGAAACATTCAGTAATACTGAGAGATGAACTTGAATTTGGAGGTGTCTTTATGTATGAAGTAAGTGAAGCATTTCATAAGCAATATGCAGATATGTATGATAAGTTCGTAAGAATTTACTTCAAAGATGGCTCTGTTCGTATTGGATTATTTAACGATGAATTTTATGAGGATAGTTCCATTCTTGTCAGTTGCGAAGTGATTAAAATTGCTGATATTGAAAAGATGGAGTTGTTGGAAGAACAACCTTAAATTTGACAAAGGAGGAGTGTGATTGTATGAAATTGAAGCACAGAATTGTGTTTGAAATCTTACTTGTAATAGCGGCAATCGCCGTATTCATTTTCAATTTCTCGATGCAAAGAGAGATTGCATACATAGCCTCTATCGTGGCAGTATGTGGTACAATCGCCTTTTTGATTAAGGACATTGTAAAATTGAAAAGAGAGAAGTAAACTTCAAATTGACGAGGAGTGCGTTTGTATGAAAAGAAGTTTGGCTACAAAAAATTTAATTACGCCGTTATTTGCAACAGTATTGTTATTGTATTTTATGATAAAATCTCCGAGTCCGAAGATTATTTTTATTCCGTTTCTGATCTGCAGTCTTTCCATGATGGGAAAGAGTATTGCAAGAATTTTGAATAATGAAAAAATGGAGTTCATATTTGGCAAAATATTTACCTTGGGATTTTTAGTGTTCTTTATTGGGTTTCTGATATTTGCCGGATACACATCTATCAGAGATAAAAATTATAGTCTGCTGGTATTTTCGATACCATTTTGGCTTGTTGTAATCTTTTTGATCAGGAAAAGATTTTTGAACAAGAACAGGGAAAAAGATGGTGAATCTTTTTTTACATTTGCCTTTATAGTTAGTGCGTTATTGGTTGTCATTGCATTACTGGCAGGTATCTTCCTGTTGGTATATGGAATCAAAGAGGCTAATTTTGGATTAATTCTTGGGGGCATAATTTTCACTTTCGGCTCATTAGCGTTTGTATTGGGCGCATTAACATTGAAAGGTTGTTTTGACAAGGTAAAGATCGATGTACTTGGTCTATATGCAGGTGCTGTGATTGCGGTAATAGGAACAGGATTCTTATTGCTTATGTGTAAAGAACCAGCAAGTTCATATGGATTGTGGATCATAATTCCAATTCTGATGACGGTGGTTGGTGTTTTCCAGGTGATAAAATGTATTAGAAATAGAAAATAATTCGTAAAGGAAGGAACGAGAAAATGATGAAAATAATTCTAGTTGTTTTAGGCCTTGTATCAGGGTTATACGGCATATTTGTTCTTCAAGTGGGTTCAGGTACCGGATTTTGGATGATTTGGGAAGCGATTGGTGTTTTCTTTCTTTTCTGGGCTTTTCTTTTACATACAGACTTTTTTGTTACACACAGAAAAATGAAAATATTGTTTCATACATTAGTTGGAATGGCAATTGTCGTAGTTATGATATTGTGTGGAATGATTGCAGGAGATTTTTCTGCAAAGGGCAATCAAAATCTGGATTATATCATTGTTTTAGGAGCGCAGGTCCGAGAAGATGGGCCAAGCGTTGTGCTGAAATACCGTTTAGATGCAGCGATTGATTATCTGAATGAAAATCTGGATACGGTATGTATTGTTTCTGGTGGACAAGGTGTAAATGAACCATTTTCAGAAGCAGAGGGAATGGCAGAATATCTTCTGGATAAGGGCATTGAAGAAGATAGAATTATTTTAGAAGATAAGTCAACAAGTACGGTAGAAAATATTCAGAACAGCAAGGGACTAATGGAAGAATCGTACAATGGGGTTGGCATTGTAACAAACAATTTTCATGTGTTCAGGGCAGTTCAGATTGCAAAAGTACAGGGATTAGAAGGAGTTTGTGGTATAGCTGCGGATTCTAATGTGTTATATCTTCCGAATAATGTACTTAGAGAATGTTGTGGAATTTTGAAAGATTGGCTAATGAAAAATATATAGACCTTGGAGGAAGAGAAATGGGTAAGAATGATAGATTTGAAAAAGTGTATTCACAGGGAACAATGAATGTAATGGAAATCTGGGTTGATAAAGAAACGGGTGTGAATTATTTGTACCATGCAAGCGGTTATTCTGGAGGAATGACACCTTTATTAGACAGAGATGGGAAACCGGTTGTTACACCTGTAATAAATCGATAAAGATTGGAGGAGTAAGCAAGATGTATAGATACGAATATGAAACAGTAAGCTGTGATTTTGGCGGTTGGGGATTCGGATCGGGCAATATTTATAGTATTGACGATTATCGTTCAATCCTAAACAGAAGAGCCTCTGATGGATGGAGATATGTAGGATATATACCAACGAAACAAAGAGGAACAGGACATACACAAGAATTAGATTTGATTTTTGAAAAAGAAGTTTAAACGTATTTATAT
>CAZUVY010000139.1:0-4452 GCA_964623905.1 uncultured Faecalimonas sp. | reverse complement strand
ATGCCATAAATGACAATTTTTCCGGGGATTTTCTCTATGAAATTCTCTATAAATTGGTCTTGTATGTATTGGTCTTCTACGTACATTCGTTTACCTCGTTACTTAGTTCCCGCATTAACAAACTAGTGAAAATCACATTCGAATTTTGTTCACTGTATTATCTATCCTGAAAACTATTAATTATTTCATCTAACGATACGACCGTTCTATCTTTTGGAAGGATTTCACATATGTCACCATATATCCAAAAAGTGGTAACCACGATTGCCTCACAATCCGGTAATTTGTCTTCTGGTAAATATACAGGGAGTTCTGACTGTAATTGTTTTCCCTGCTGGTCTATAATGTATAGTACATTAATATCGCTCTGGCTTAATTCCCACAATAAATGCCTACCGAAATTCCCCAAACCATATATAGCAATATTACGCATACCGCGTTCCACAAAATAATCTGAAACACTTATACTTAATTCACGAAGTTCCATCCAGCGATCCAAAAGTCTCATGTACTGCTCAAATTTATTAGCCTTATTTTGCAAATAAGAATAATTTGATACCTTTAGATTCGACAATTGGTTCTCATATTCTTCTATGTAGCCTTCATATATTTCTCTTGCACGAAGTGTCGCTTCCAAATACGCATATCCATTTTTTTCATCAGGTTCTAGATGCATACCCTCGCCCCATTCGTTCCAAGCATTAATGAAAGTAATCTCACTTTCAGCCACTCTGTTTTTTGCAATTGTTCGTGCAAGAAATTCCTTATATTTATCAGCTGTTACTCCTATTAACGCGTTTCCCCTTGTACCTCTCCTGGGAGTATCATCAAATCCAGTAAAGCAACTAAAATAAGTCCTTTTACCCATTAACGGCTCATCAAGCACCTGTTTAACTATACTATCATATGTAATCGAATACGCGCCATTTCCTACTCCACCTTCTCTTAATGCTACCAGTGTCTGTGGTGGTTCATGATATAACACTCCGTCTAAAACCTCTTTCGCCATATCATTCGCATATGCACCGATTATATACAGTCCACCCAGACCTTCCTTCTCCGACATATCTCTCCAGCATTTTAGCATAGGTTTCAAGCAAGCGATTAAAGATGATCTGTATATGATAATTAACGGTTTGTCATCTATTCTGATATATCTTTCATCCTTCATAAAAGGAAGCAGATACTTAAAGTGTTCTTTCCATGCTCTTTCATCGCCGTATTGCTGATCCAATAACAGACCTGAGTCCTGAGAATTTGACGGCTTACCGCAATCACTCTGCCAAACATTTGCATTTGGGACATTACTCCAAGAGCGTTTCCAAGACTCATTAGCCCAATAAAAACAAAATGGCATGTCCACATCTTTCCATTCCAAAAGCTTTTCTGCCGGCTTTTCCAGAATTTTCCTGCCATCCTTAAAATAGTAGTGATATATGCACACGCCATCTACACCATATTGATGCATCAACTCTGCCTGCCATTCCATGGTCTGTTTATTAAGCAGATCATAATAATTATTATTCAATGGCACATGTGGTTGATAATGTCCTTCACACAAAGGTTTTGCATTCGTTGTAGGAATCCAATCGGTAAATCCTTCACCCCACCACTCGTCATTTTCCTTCACTCTATGGAATTGTGGAAGATACATTGCCAATATCTTCATAGCATTTTACCTCTTCTAAAAGCATAAAATTCTTTAAACATAGTTATCGTTAATACCGTAATACAATTTCGCCGTTTAACAAATCCACCAAAGAATACTTCAATCCATACGCATTCATGGAAGCATTTGCATTTACCGTTTCCCAAAACTCTTTATGTTTTGATGGCATTTCTAATGTCAGCAGCTTTTTCTCTGTCGTTTTCCACGGAACAAAACATATTCCTTTGTATCCGATTGTTTTTTCTACAAATTTTTCTGCAACCAGAGGATTCATTGTATACATCTCGACATATAAATTACTATAATTGATTTTGCTTTTTCTTCGATTCCAATCATTGATAGCCATTTCAAAATTCTCCGCATGATTACAATGAATTTCAATGTCACCAATTTCTAAAACAGGATATACCTTTGCAGAATGCGGATCTGTTTCACAGCGCTTACCTATCGGCTCTATCGACATATAACTCTTGATATCTTGTATCATCTTTAAATAATCTTCATCTTTCAGAAAAAGATTTTTAAAAGGCGACAAACACTCAAGCCCCAACGTCCGATATATAATCCCTCCCCAACAATTATTGGAAACAATTGAAATTCTTGACTTTTTCAGTTGATAGTACTTATCAAATGATAGATTGGGAATTTGCAGAACTCTATAAGGGATCATCCTATCTCTTTCAATACTATATTGGTTAACCGCTTCTTCAACAATCTGATTAAAGTTTATATCGGACATCACAACAATAAAATCCCACTGAAACCGCCATATATCACAAGGATTAATAACATTGTAGCCATCCAATTTCTGCAGATATATATCGTTCGAAACTATAGCTACCACTTCTATCTGTGAAGTATACTCAAAATATGCAACGGTATTTTTCATTACATTATATGTGTATCCCAATCCCCAAATTAGCGTTTTGTACATGTCGTCCTCTCGTTTATCACTTTAGCGTATCTTCAAATAACTTATCTATATTATTCTGAAAACTTTCCATTGAAAAATCTTTCATATATATTTCATAAGATTTTTCACCCATGCCTTTTACAATAACTCTATTATTAATAACCCAATTAATTTTTTCTTCCAAATCTTTAACGCTTCCGGGTTCACAAATCAGCCCGTCTACCATGGGTGTAATATATTTTGATTGTCCAACTCGATTACTGACAATACACATCTTCTTATGTTGCATCGCCTCCGTAACCACCACCGGCATCGGGTCATGCAGAGAGGGCGCAATCAAAACATCTATTTCTTCGTAAAAACGAAATAATTGAGGAGGTTCTTTTTCACCCAAGAAATATACATTTTCAAGAGCTTTATATTCCTCTTGTATTTCTATCGGAAACGAACCCACAAAATAAAACTCCGCTAACCTTTTCCACTTATTGTTTTCTATTGCCCTTAGCAAAATATCTTGGCCTTTCCTTGTGGAATATGCCGCAATAAGTCCAAATTTGATTTTATGGCTATTATGTACACTATTGTCCTTTTCACAAATATCCGGCATCCCATACAATAAATCCCTATAAACGCTTTTACCGGAGTATTTTTTGTAACTCTCTGCTGCCATCCAACCTCCTGAGAGAACATACAGATTGTCACTCTGTGGGATAACAAGCTCATTTTTTAAACTCTCATAAACATCTTCGGTCTCATGCAGCCACCAATAAACCTTCTTATTCAGTTTCTGCAGGCGTTCAACAATTTGATACATCACAAGGGTGCATACCCAAAAAATGTCATATTTATCTGTATAATCTTCTACATTAAACAGATTATAGTCAGGCACTAGAATCACGGAAATATGTTCTTGCAAAAGTTGATATAATAACACCCCATGATTTAGGGAAGAATCCTTTTCAGCAACCACTGTCACTTCATAGCCTTTATCTTTCAGCACTTTAGCCAGTCTGCAAAATACCACAGGTGCACCAGTCAAATTCAATACGTGCGAAATCATCAAAACTTTCTTGCCATTATTTTCAGACTGCTTCGAATCCGTGAAAATGAATTGTTCGGTTACATCAAGATTTTCGAAAAAACCTTTATGTTCCTTATCTATTATTTTATTTTTATCAACTCCCATTTCGAGAAGTTGGTTTCTCATGTCGTTATAATAAATACTCAGCAAAAAAACATAATCAAAATCTACTTTTTGTAATTCACTAGGCGACATTATCTTACGTCCATTCAACTCTAGTCCCCATTTGTCAGGATTATTGTCAACAAACCCCAAAACATCCATGCTTTCAAACAAATGCATATATCTTTTATATAGTTTTCCTGTGCCAAAAATATAAACCTTCATTAATGATTCTCTCCATAGTATTGTCTTAAAAACAACGCCGTTTTCATAATGCCTTCTTCAATAGAAACCTTTTCAATATTTCCAAATTCACACACGTATCTTGAAGTATCTAAATAATTTTCTCTCAAATCGACATTTCTACTTTCACTAAAGGAAACCTTTACATCTTTGTTCAATTGTTCTCTTATATATCTGATTATTTCAAGAAGGGTTTTTCCTTTACCCGATCCAACATTGTATATTTTATATTTTGTACACTGAAACGAAATATTAACAATTGCGGAAATGGCATCATCAATGTATATATAATCACGCACATTATTTCCATCTCCATAAATCTCTATATTTTCATCTCGTATGGCTTTGTATGTAAACGTTGTGATTGCACCCAGTTTTCCATTAGGTCTTTGGTACGGTCCATAAGGATTTGCCAACCGCACAATTCTATAGTCAATTCCATAC
>CAZUVY010000138.1:0-4518 GCA_964623905.1 uncultured Faecalimonas sp. | reverse complement strand
TTTCCAAACAATCCGCCCGCACCGATCGCGTAGATTCCCTGCACCACCTGATATCCGTTGATCTCAACGTATTTCTCTGGATTGGTCCACGCAATGATTCTGGCAAGCTGATAACTGTGTTTCTTGATCTCTTCCAGTTCTGCCACGCTTGGAGAATTCACCGAAAAATACAAATACAATAAAATTGCTGCCGCAAAGACCGCCGCCAGCGATCCATAATGAAGCAGTTTTGCATCACTGGAAATGAACGTAATACAAAACGTGATCATAAGAAGGATCAGACAACTCGACAAGTTACTGCTGATTTTCAAAATCAATAGCGCCACCACCGCTGCCATCGCCCATACCTTGATGACTCCTTTGGTTTTATTTACCTCAAAAATATGTGTAGAAACATAATACGCCAGAAAGATGATTAAAAGCGCCTTCACCGGTTCTGAGATCTGAACCTGAATTCCAAATACTCTGATCCACCTTGTTGCATCATATTTCGTCACACTGATGCTTGGGATCTTGAGCAGTAAAATAAGAACAATCGCTCCCAAATACGTTAAAAAACCGGTATATTTCAGCCATTTATAATTCAAAAATTGAAATAACAGCATCATTACAAAGCCTGCTATTAAGAATACGGTCTGGCTCTTTAACAAAGAATCATCCATACTGCTGCTATAAAGCATGATCAAACCATAGACCGAAAGAAACACCACCGAAATGATGATATTAAAATCAATTCTTTTATAAAATACCTGTTCCTGCATTTCATTTCCCTCCTTCAAAAATCGTAATCTCCCCTGATTGTTTTATTATACGAAAAAAGGCGTACCTTTTACAAGTACACCTTATGATATCTCATCTGTTTTATTTTTTTTCATCTCGATACAGAAAACTTCCTGCCCTTCAAGGACCGGTATCTTCTCGATTGACTGAAATAGAGTCATATTTTTCAGCCCGATGTGTGAGCGGATCTCACGGCACATCTGATTTGGCAGATAGAGGGAAGGATGTTTTTTCCACTTCATGATACCGCTTCTTTCCAGAAGTTCAGCCACAAACTGAGAACAAAAATAACTGTCTTTAAATTTGTGGCGGATTCCAAGAATACAAAGCACCACGCCCCACAGACTGTATTTCCATTCCACCTGACCGCTCTCCATCTGTCGGATGATCGCTTTCAGACTTGCATGCTGTTCTTTTGGAACCTGCAATTCAAAGCGGACACTCTTTCCATATCTTCTCTTATTTCCAAAAGGATGCTCTCTTCGAAATCCCTTATAATTAAATGTGTAATAATCCTGTGTCTCTTCATCAAAGCAGACTGCCACGTGTGTGTATCCAAAGCCACTGATCAAATAAACGAAATTTGACAAAATATCATCGTACTTTGTCATAAAAACCGACACTGTTTGCATTTCCCCTACATCCCTTTTTCCATAAATTAAGCATCTTACCCAAGGGCAAGATGCCTATTTCATAATAACATTAGATTCTATTTCCTAGCAATATTTTTATCTATATTTCATAGGATTTTTTCTTTACAGGAATCGGCACCTGTGCCAGAACGATCGCCGCAAACATCAGCACACATCCAAACAGTTCTCTTGTACTTAGCGCTTCGTTTAAGATCAGCCATCCCGCAAGTGCTGAAACCACCGATTCCAGACACAAAATCAGCGACGCCACCGTCGGATTCATATCTTTCTGTCCGACAATCTGAAGCGTATATGCCACTCCGCTTGATAATACTCCTGCATATAAAATCGGCATTTTTGCTGCAAGAATATTGCCAATCTGTGGGTTTTCCACAAACAGCATCACAATCCCGGAGAGTAATCCACATACAAAGAACTGAATGCACGAGATAACCACACCGTCACCCTTCGGCGAGAAATAATCGATCACCATAATGTGCACAGAAAACAGAATCGCACAGATCAACACCAGCAGATCACCATACGCCAGTGCAAATGAGCCTTCTGTCATACAAAGCAAATATAATCCGATTACGGAAAGTACCACACACAACCAAATCACGATAGATACTCTCTTTTTAAAAAACAATCCCATGATCGGTACAATGACCACATAAAGTGCAGTGATAAACCCTGCCTTACCAACCGTTGTATGCAGAATTCCAAACTGCTGGAAGTTGCTAGCCGCAAACAAAGCCAGACCGCAGCAGATTCCACCAACCCATTCCGTCTTTGTCACGAGTGGTCTGTCTGCTGAATCATTCCCTTTCCATTTTCGTAAAAACCAGATACACGGAATCAGAACGATCCCTCCGATAATACTTCGCACACAGGTAAATGTGAATGGTTCGACATAATCCATCCCCACGCTCTGTGCTACAAAGGCAGTTCCCCAGATCGTGGCTGTCAAAAGCAGCAGCAACGAGTTTCTAATCTGAGTCTTTTTCATCTTTTGTCCCCTTTTATTTTTTATTGCACATATCACACACTTTCACGCGAAGTTCCGGCATCATCGCACTTACTTTTGCATCCGCCGGGATTGATTCTGTCACAAAGGTATTTCCGGCTACCGTTGCATTTCTTCCGACAACGGTATTGCCTCCAAGGATTGTCGCATTTGCATAGATAATTACATTGTCTTCAATTGTAGGATGACGCTTCTTACCCGCAAGTGCCTGCCCTTTTCTGGTAGAAAGCGCACCGATCGTAACACCTTGATATATCTTAACGCCATTTCCAATGATAGCAGTTTCTCCGATTACGATACCTGTACCGTGGTCAATAAAGAAATATTCTCCGATCGTTGCACCCGGATTAATATCGATCCCTGTCTTTCCATGAGCATATTCGCTCATGATACGAGGAAGAAGCGGTACGTTTAGCTCGTAAAGCACATGGGCATAACGATACACGAAAATCGTATAAAGCCCCGGATAAGAAAGAATTACCTCTTCTTTGCTTCCTGCTGCCGGATCACCCGCAAGCTGCGCCTCCACATCTTTCATAAGAAGCGCCTGTACCTTTGGTATCTGTGCCAAAAACTGTATCGTCAGTTTCTCAGCCTTCTCTTTGATCTCTTCTTTTGTACCTTGATCCGAAAGTGTGATCTTAATCTGCGTTTTCATTTTATCATATAATGAAACAATCATGCCCTCTGCAAATGCTTCTCTTGATAAAAATTTTTCCGTTGCAAAATAACCTGGAAATGTAATCTTATGCAGATCATCGATGATACTGTAAATCACTTCCCTGTCCGGAAGATTTGTTTTTAAAGAAGTATCTAATATATTTTGAGATTCATAATTGGCTGCCAGTCTCTTTGCAGTCCCCATAATGATATCTCTTGTCATCTCTTTCATATTGAATTCCTCATTTCTCTTGATATAAGCACCTAATCCTCAAACAGCGGTGTAGACAAATAGCGGTCTCCCGAATCTGGCAGTAAGACTACGATTTTCTTTCCTTTGTTTTCAGGTCTTTTTGCCAGAACGGCCGCTGCCTTCAAGGCTGCCCCAGATGAAATGCCGACCAGAATGCCTTCTGATACCGCAAATGCCTTTCCTTCAGCATATGCGTCTTTATCCTTTACGGTGATGACTTCATCATAAACACTAGTATTTAATGTTTCTGGAATAAATCCTGCCCCGATTCCCTGAATGTTGTGCTTTCCTGCGATTCCTTTTGAAAGCACCGGGCTTCCTTCCGGTTCTACTGCAACGACTTGAATCTCTGGGTTCTTTTCTTTTAAATATTTTCCGGTTCCAGTCAAAGTCCCTCCAGTTCCTACGGTTGCCACAAATATATCTACTTTTCCTTCTGTCTGTTCCCAGATTTCCGGTCCTGTCGTTCTCTTATGGGCAGCCGGATTTGCAGGATTTACAAATTGCCCCAGAATCACACTTCCTGGAATCTCTTTTTTTAGTTCCTCTGCTTTCTGGATCGCTCCCTGCATTCCTTTATTCCCATCTGTCAGAACGAGCTTTGCTCCGTACCCTTTTAACAGATTTCTTCGCTCCACACTCATCGTCTCCGGCAAGGTAAGGATCAGTTTATATCCTTTGATCGCCGCCACCGATGCAAGACCGATTCCTGTATTACCGCTTGTCGGTTCTATAATTGTGGCTCCTGGTTTTAAAATTCCTTTTTCCTCTGCGTCTTCTATCATTGACAATGCAGCACGATCCTTTGCTGAACCAGTTGGATTGAGGTACTCCAGCTTCGCCAGGATATGCACTTTTTCCCCTACTCTGCTTTGCACATAACGGCTCGCACATAACAGCGGTGTTCCTCCAATCAGCTCTATTGCACTACTCACGATGTTCTTCATATGCCGCACTCCTTTCACCTACTAATTTTTTAACGTGTTAAAGCATAATTTAACTCATATCTTCGCGGTTGTCAACCAATCTCAACATTACATTTTTAATTAATATTTTCTTTATAGAATTTTAATTTTTATCTTGACACTTTCCTTTCTTAAATGCTATTATCATCACAGATATAGTATGTTACTTATTTAGAATGAATGAGGCATTAACTATACATA
>CAZUVY010000137.1:0-4582 GCA_964623905.1 uncultured Faecalimonas sp. | reverse complement strand
TGCTGGTTGGAGTTTATGTTGTTGGAAAATCATTGGCAGGAAGATAAACTTCAGTCTCACGGTGAGATTGAAAACAACGGAAGCTTTGAAGTTGACGGAGGGGTTTCGATGGGATTATTTGATTTGTTCAAGACAAAAAATATGGACGTGACCGAAGAAGAAAGAAAGTGTAATAAAATATGGGACCTGTGGGTGGAAGGACAGGCAGATTCACCCTATGCAGAATTGATGACCTATCAAAGTGAAATTAATAATGGTGGACACGATCAATATTTTAACAATGTCGAAAATACAGGTGATTTGCAAAAAGAGATGATGGCTTTAGAAACTGTTTTGTCTCCAAAGCTCAAAGAGAATCTTAAAAATGCATATGAAGCCTACGTGATATTGGAAGAAAACGATGAGGACGAACAGGCAGAAGAAACATTGGAGCATTGTGATAATGTGTTCTATGGAAATGAAGGAGAAATCGATCGTATATTGAAAGAATATGCTGATAAGGTTAAACTATAATTGAACCTGTAAATCGAAAGTGTCAAAATCCAATTTGTGGAGATTGGGAAAAATGAATTATTTTACTTGATTTTGATGGAGGATATACGATGGATAAAAAAGTATTTTCTAAATGCGGTATGCGTTGTGATTTATGTTTAATATACCGCCCTAATGTAGAAAAAGAAGATAGACGCATTGACATTTGTAATGCATGGAAAAAGATATGGAAAGGCTTTGAACCAGATCCAAACACAATTATATGTGATGGCTGTGGTTGTGAAAGAGAAGATGCAACATTGTTCAGTCCAATGTGTGAAACGCGAAAGTGTGTGATAGAAAAAGGTCTTATACATTGTGGATATTGTGAACAATATCCATGCAACATTTTTCCGGCAGAGCCAACACAAGAAGAAACGATTCAAAAGATAGAAGTTGAAAAGCAATGGACTTGGGAAGATGAAAAATTAATGGAAGCATATGCTTGTAAAAAGAATATGGATGAATTTAGAAAAAACAGCTAACTACGTGAAATCTTTTCCAATCATGAACTTGCAGAAAAATTTTGAATTTGTGGAGGTATGTAAAAGTGAAGATAATAACTGTATGTGGTAGTTATAAATTTAAAAAGGAAATGTTAGAGATAACGGAAAAATTGGCTCTACAAGGGAATTGTATGTTAACGCCAATTGAATTATCAAAGCCTAATAAAGAAGCATATACCGAAAAAGAAGCAGAAATGTTAGATAAAATGCACAAAGAAAAAATAAAATTAGCGGATGCAATATTAGTCGTAAATGTTAATGATTATATTGGAAATAGTACAAAAACAGAAATTGAATATGCCAAATTATTGGGCAAGGAAGTTTTGTATTATACAGACTTACTATAATTGCAGTTTCAAAAATCCAATTTGTGAGGGAAGTTAAGATATGAAAAAGAAATCGCTTATTACAATATTTACAATTTTAACTTTGCTTGTGTCGTTAGTAGCGTGCGAAAAAGATGAAGGAGATATTGTCGATGAGGAATTTGAAGCAGAATTCAAGGAGCTTGATGATTATTATGCTGAAACAGATGATGACTATGCATGGAATCTGGATATGTATGGATTCCAGCTTACCGGAAACGGTGGTACAATGACATTTTCAGATTCTGAGGAAGAACCATATGAAGCAGATGCTTACATATATTGGATGTATGAAGGACAGAGTTTAGAGGACGTTGTTACAGAAGAAGATGCGACATATTCTGTTATGGAATCGATTGATCAGTTGGACAAAGAGTTTGCAGGCTGGACAGTTTACAAGGGAACTAACATTGCATGGAGCGCAGAAGAGCCAGAAGACAGCAATGCAACATCCTTCCTTTCTGGTATGGATGGCGAAGATTTCAAATATGTCTTGTTAGAAAACTGTGAAGTATATGGTGAATCCGTAACAACAGAGGAATTATTTGCGATTGTTTGCGACGGCTCATGTTATTTTGCGGTTGCAAATTGGAGATAAAGAGGAACATAGAAGGTTGAAATCGATGGAGGGATAATAGTGACGTTTGGAGAACGTTTATATGAATTGCGTAAAAATAAAAATATTTCACAGGAAGAGTTAGCAGAATTATTAGATGTGTCTCGACAATCGATTTCTAAATGGGAAAATGATAAGGCATACCCAGAAATGACGAGACTGCTCTTTATGAGTGAATATTTTGATGTTTCTTTGGATTACTTAATGCGAGGCGTAGAAGGTGACGAAAGAAATGAAGAGGCAGCAGTAAGTTACAAAGCCAAAAATCTATTCATGGTTTGGAATAGTTTTGTATCGAACTTGTCAGATAAGCAACGAAAAATGTTGATGGTTTTATATGTTTTATTGATATGTGTTTTCGTCGCTATTGTTGTAAGCTTTATTTACGGAGTTGGATATGCAATAGGACAACTCATTGGGAATATACAAAATGACCTGAATTTGTAAGTGCAACCGTAAGTTTACGCAGGTGCAACCTTGCTTTTATGGTGTGCTTGAAACAATTGTGTTACTTTCTATGTACAAATTCGTACATAGGAGGTCATTCAAATGAAAAAGAAAATACTTGTTGCTATTATCTCGATATATATAATATATCAATTAGGATATGGTGTTGGATCGTTCTTGGCAAATATTGGTTTATAGATTGCTAATATACCCAACACAGAGATAGAAAAGTTGATATCGAGTTGAAGAAAGGAAGTGCTTTACCTTGAATTTAAATAGTTGAGGTAAGGCACTTTTTTGTGAAGCTAAAAGGTGAATCTGGCAGCAAATGGAGTATAGTAAAAAAATAATGGATTTTTTAATCGCAAGGGTTATACTGTTTATGAAGACAATATATGTACAGTCAGAAAAGAAGGTGAAATATTTATGTTATTAGAGCGAGATGAAATTCAAACGATACTCAATAAATATGGAATCGAGTCATTTGATAATACGAATATGATTGATTCATCTCATGGTGATCAGGATATTCGCAATAATTATATTATTGATAAAAAGTTTGTTTTAAGAGTCAATTCTGCAAAAGTAATGGGAGAAGACAGACTGAAAGAATTAAATGTTTTGATCCGAAGATATAATGATTTTGGATTGAAAGCACCTTATTTTCTTCCAAATAAGGAAGGGGCATATTTATTAGAATATAAAGATCATTACTGTTATTTATCGGAGTATTTAGATTATGAATTAGCGGATAACGTAAAAGAAAAATGCCGGAAAGAGTTAATTAAGGAAAGAGTCATTTTTGTATCACGATTTGCGAATCAATATAAGAATTGTGATTTGATTGATACCATGTCGATGTATTCATTATTTGAATTATCTCCATATGATCAATTAACGGGTTTAGGAATTGATGAAAAACAAGATAATTTCAATGAGTTATATAATGTTTTAATAGAAGTGAAGGAATCGTTTTTCGCAGATCAATTAAAAGATACATATGATGGTTTCAGGCGGGAATTGTTATCTTTCTACAAAGAATTACCAAGATGTGTATTTCAGGGAGACGAAAACTTTTCTAATTTGTGTGTAGACGTGGATCAGCATATTATCGGATTATTTGATTTCAATATGTCAGGTACGGATGTGATTGCGAATTATCTTGCGAATATTTCCTTACAAGGCAATTTTTATTATACAGATGAAATTATTGCACAAAGCAATGCAAAAGAGATATTCGATATGATAATGAATTCTTATATTGAAAGTACAAGTCTTATAAAAGAGTATTATGAGTTTGGTGACAATGAAATGAAAGCATATCATTTATATTCAAAGATTGCCATGATATCTGGCTATTGGAATCAATATGCTTTCTGCAAATATCTTAAAAACGAACAATATAAAGAAAAGATTATGGAACTGTTAAAATTGGTTATGCAAGTAGAATTTTAAAGGAATTGTTATGACAGAAAAAGAACTTTGGAAAGAATTTATTACGAAAAACAATATAGATGATTGTGAATATGAGGCATGGTCTTTTGGAGCAGAGCCTGATCTACTCGCAGAGTTAGTGGCCAGTGGAGAGAAAACAGCCACTTCTTCGGCGTATCCATTATACGCATTGGAAAATGAACCATTGCCTAAAGTGGGAGTATATGATGTTATTTTAGATTCGAAAGGTGAAGCTGTTTGCGTGATTCAGACAAAGAAGGTCTATGTTATCCCGTTTAAAGAGGTAACAGCAGAACATGCATATAAAGAAGGCGAAGGAGATAAGTCTTTAGACTTTTGGAGAAAAGTACATGAAAAATTTTTTACGGAATGCATGGAAGAGGTTGATCTGAAATTTACTTCGGATATGGAAGTTGTGTGTGAAGAATTTGAGGTTGTTTATAAAAGATAAAAATTAATATTGACTTTCAAAGCAGATACCTGGAAACCTTAAAACAAGGCTTTCAGGTATTTTTTTATGCTATAGGAAATTAGTCCCATGGGGACATTTCCATATAGCATAAAAAATGCACTGCGTGCAGATGGATGCACACTCGCGCGTAAGGTAAATTGTTGATGCTCCTTTAAAATAGCATATTTTAGATTTTCTTGCTTGTCACAGA
>CAZUVY010000136.1:0-4648 GCA_964623905.1 uncultured Faecalimonas sp. | reverse complement strand
TTCTGTCTTCTTCGAAGAACATGTGCTCTGTACGGCAAAGACCGATACCTTCTGCTCCAAGTTCGCGAGCTTTCTTAGCATCTGCTGGAGTATCAGCATTTGTTCTAACTTTTAATGTTCTGAATTTATCTGCCCAAGCCATGATTCTTCCGAATTCACCAGCGATCTGAGCATCTACTGTTGGGATGATTCCGTCATAGATGTTACCTGTTGTACCATCGATAGAGATTTCATCACCTTCTACGAATGTTTTGCCTGCTAATGTAAACTTCTTGTTTTCTTCATCCATGTTGATGTCGCCGCAACCAGATACACAGCATGTACCCATACCACGAGCTACTACAGCAGCGTGAGATGTCATACCACCACGAACTGTTAAGATACCTTGAGCAGCTTTCATACCTGTGATATCTTCTGGTGATGTTTCAAGACGAACAAGAACAACTTTTTCTCCTCTTGCATTCCATTCTACAGCGTCATCTGCTGTGAATACAACTTTACCACAAGCAGCACCTGGAGAAGCACCAAGACCTTTGCCCATTGGAGTTGCAGCTTTCAATGCTTTTGCATCGAATTGAGGATGTAATAATGTATCTAAATTACGAGGATCGATCATTGCAACAGCTTCTTCTTCTGTTCTCATTCCTTCGTCAACTAAGTCACAAGCAATCTTTAATGCAGCCTGAGCTGTTCTCTTACCATTACGAGTTTGAAGCATGAATAATTTACGATCTTGGATTGTAAATTCCATGTCTTGCATATCTCTGTAGTGTGTTTCAAGAATGTTACATACATTTGTAAATTGTTCGAATACTTCTGGCATAACTTCGTGTAATGCAGCGATTGGTTGTGGTGTACGAACACCAGCAACTACGTCTTCACCTTGAGCATTGATCAGGAATTCACCCATAAGTTTCTTTTCGCCTGTAGCTGGATCACGAGTAAATGCAACACCTGTACCTGATTCATCTGACCAGTTACCAAATGCCATTTCCTGTACGTTAACAGCTGTTCCCCATGAATATGGGATATCGTTGTCACGACGGTATACGTTAGCACGTGGGTTGTCCCATGAACGGAATACAGCTTTTACAGCTCCCATTAATTGTTCCTTTGGATCATCTGGGAAGTCTGTACCAATTTTAGCTTTGTATTCAGCTTTGAATTGGTTTGCTAATTCTTTTAAGTCTTCTGCTGTAAGATCAACGTCCTGTGTAACGCCTCTTTCTTCTTTCATTTTATCGATGAGTTCTTCGAAGTATTTTTTACCAACTTCCATAACTACATCAGAATACATTTGAATAAATCTTCTATAGCAGTCACGAGCCCATCTTTCATTGCCTGTCTTTTTAGCAACAACTTCTACTACTTCTTCATTAAGACCAAGATTCAAGATAGTGTCCATCATACCTGGCATAGAAGCTCTAGCTCCTGAACGTACAGAAACAAGTAAAGGATTTTCTAAATCTCCAAATTTCTTTCCTGTGATTTCTTCCATCTTAACGATTGCTTCGTTAATTTGTGCTTGAATTTCATCGTTGATCTGACGACCATCTTCATAGTACTGTGTACATGCGTCTGTTGTAATTGTGAAACCTTGTGGTACTGGAAGACCTAATTTTGTCATTTCAGCAAGGTTTGCACCTTTACCACCAAGAGTATTACGCATGCTAGCGTCACCTTCAGTGAACATATAAACCCATTTTGCCATGTCTTAACGACCTCCTAAAATTTTATTTTCTCGCACGATGCAGAAAGCTATATTATAGCACTTTTCACCTGCATCCATAGGTTATTTTGCGCAAAATCACGCACTCATCCTTCTATAATTTTATACATTTTTCCAAAAATAGTCAAGGCTTTTACCCCTGTTAAAAAAACTACTATTAACAAAAAATGGACAAAATGAAAACTTTTTTCCATTTTGTCCATCTATTGATTTATAGCATCTTTCTATATAGATTTCGGTCTGCTTTTATGCTTCTTTTAAGAACACTTTATAGCCTCTGTATGCTTCATAAACATCAGCTTTGCTTGTTGTTTCCCATGGTGCATGCATGCTTAAAACTGGCACACCACTATCGATTACTTCCATTCCATAATTTGCAAGAATGTAAGCAATTGTTCCGCCGCCGCCAACATCTACTCGGCCAAGTTCTGCTGTCTGGTAAGCAACATTGTTGTTATCCATAATATCTCTTAAGTGAGCGATATATTCTGGATTGGCATCGTTAGAGCCGCCTTTTCCTCTGCTTCCTGTATATTTGTTGAAGCAGATACCTTTTCCGAAGAATGCAGTATTCTTTCTTTCAAATACACCTTCAAACATAGGATCAAATGCAGCACTTACGTCAGATGACAACATCTTTGAATTTGCCAGTGTTCTTCTGACTTTTAATTCAGAATATGCTCCTGTGCGGTCAACAAGTTCTGCAACTGTGTTTTCAAAGAAACGAGACTGCATACCTGTAGCACCAACACTTCCGATTTCTTCCTTATCAACTAATAAGCAGCATGCTGTTCTCTTCACATCTTTTGCTTCTAACATCGCCAATAATGATGTAAAGCCACATACTCTGTCATCCTGTCCATAAGCGTGGATCATACTGCGGTCGATACCACAATCACG
The DNA here is from genome assembly GCA_964623905.1 of uncultured Faecalimonas sp. Taxonomy (GTDB): domain Bacteria; phylum Bacillota; class Clostridia; order Lachnospirales; family Lachnospiraceae; genus Faecalimonas. The sequence goes on along the minus strand of CAZUVY010000136.1, from coordinate 2,019 downwards.
TGCTTTTCCTGCAGGAACGATTTCTAATTCTGCTGAAATGAAATCATCTTCGTCAATGTCATATTTGTCCTTTAAAATTGCGATCATGTTTGCTTTTACAGCATCTTTTTCAGTATCTTTTAAAGGTTTGCTTCCGATCAATAAATCAAGCTTGTCTCCTTCCACAAGTTTTGCAGCTGTTGCCTGCATCTGATCTGCTGCAAGATGTGGTAATAAATCTGTGATCACAAGTACTGGATCTTTTTCATCTTCACCGATTACGATATCCAGCTTTGTGCCATCTTTTTTCACAACTACACCGTGAATTGCAAGTGGCCATGTAAGCCATTGATATTTCTTGATACCACCATAATAATGTGTGTCAAGATATGCAAATTCTGTGTTTTCGTATAATGGATTTTGCTTCAAATCGATACGTGGAGAGTCTACGTGTGCTCCCAAAATGTTCATACCATTTTCCAATGGTTCTGTACCGATCTGGAATAATGCAATCGCTTTTTCCATGCAGACAGCATATACGCAGTCTCCTGCTTTTAAAGTCTCATCATTTGCGATCACTTCGTTCAGGTCACGATATCCTGCTTCTTTTGCAAGTCTTACAGCTTCACGTACACATTCTCTCTCTGTCTTACCTGCATCCAGAAACGCTTTGTAAGCATCACAAACTTGTTCTAACTGTCCAAGCTGTTCATCACTGTACACTGTCCATAAGTTTTTCTTTTCCATACGAAACTCCTTTCTCTTAACGTAAATTTAAATTCTTCTCTTTATTCTAAATTATATTAGAATCTCATTTTGTCTTCGAAATATGCTTTCAGATCAGCGATCTTTACTCTTTCCTGCTGCATTGTGTCACGGTCACGAACTGTTACTGCACCATCTTCTTCTGATTCGAAATCGTATGTAACACAGAATGGTGTACCGATTTCGTCTTGACGGCGGTAACGTTTTCCGATGTTTCCTCTGTCATCAAATTCACAGTTGTAATATTTTGATAATTCAGCAAATACTTTTTCTGCACCTTCGTTTAATTTCTTAGAAAGTGGAAGCACACCGATCTTAACTGGAGCCAATGCTGGATGGAAGTGAAGTACTGTACGTACATCTCCGCCTTCTAATTCTTCTTCATCATATGCAGCGCAAAGGAATGCAAGAACTACACGGTCAGCACCAAGTGAAGGTTCGATTACATATGGAATGTATTTTTCTTTCTTTTCATCATCAAAATAAGACATATCTTGTTTAGATACGTTTTGATGTTGTGTTAAGTCATAATCTGTTCTGTCAGCGATACCCCATAATTCGCCCCAACCAAATGGGAATAAGAATTCGATATCTGTAGTAGCTTTACTATAGAAGCAAAGTTCTTCTGGAGAGTGGTCTCTTGCTCTCATCTCATCTTCTTTGATACCTAAGCTTTGTAACCAGTCGATACAGAATTGTTTCCAGTATACGAACCAGTCAAGGTCCGTACCTGGTGCACAGAAGAATTCTAATTCCATTTGTTCGAATTCTCTTGTACGGAATGTAAAGTTACCTGGTGTGATCTCGTTACGGAATGATTTACCGATCTGACCAATACCAAATGGGATTTTCTTTCTTGATGTACGTTGTACATTCTTGAAGTTTACGAAAATACCCTGAGCTGTCTCTGGTCTTAAATATACTGTATTCTTAGCGTCTTCTGTTACACCCTGGAATGTCTTAAACATCAGGTTGAACTGACGGATTTCTGTAAAGTTGTGTTTTCCACATGTTGGACATGGAACGTTGTGTTCTTCTACCCATGCTTCCATTTGTTCTTTTGACCATGCATCAACGCTTTCTGTCAATTCGATACCGTTTTCAGCAGCAAAATCTTCGATCAATTTGTCTGCACGGAATCTTTCTTTACATTCTTTACAGTCCATAAGTGGATCACTGAATCCGCCTAAATGTCCTGAAGCAACCCATGTCTGTGGGTTCATAAGGATCGCACAGTCAACACTGTGCGATCCTTATGAACCCTCAGACATGGGT
>CAZUVY010000135.1:0-4700 GCA_964623905.1 uncultured Faecalimonas sp. | reverse complement strand
ATACAAATCAACATTTTCATTTTTATTATACTCATATATAAGAAAATCATAAAGCTTGTGCGAGTTATTGACTAATAGATTGTCGTTATTGACAGCTTTTAATGTATTTTTGTGAGCATATATAAAACCAGAATCGATAGCGATATTAAATACGAAACCGGCTTCGCACTCAATAAAAATACGATTATTTATAGATGTATCTGCTCTGTTATTTTGTAATTGGAAATTTGTATTAATAGGTTTTTTGTTAAACGTAAATGATATGTCATTTCCATCTAATACATAAAATTCTATGTAGCTATGCTCTTCTATCTCGCAAGCTGTGTGAATAGGAATATCTATTGTTTGGCACGATCCATTATTAGCATTTCTTATAATACATTTGTTTTTGCCACTATAGATACTATAGCCATTTGTTTTATCATATGTGCTGTCGCTTAGCTTCAAAGCAACTTGTGAAGCTATATTTTCGTTTGTATCATAAGAGACAGCGTATTGCTTTGCTTTTAGCGTGCCTGGTACAGTGAATATATCGTTTGAGCTATTAAAGACTGGAGCATAATATTCTTCTCCTGTAGCCTTATTGATAAACTTGAAAACAATATTATCGTCTTTTAAATTATCAGCAGATAATAAACAAGCCAATTTTGATTGCTTTGTGAGCTTTATATCTGTTCCAAGATTTATAGTGCATCTGTTATCTTTTATATTAGGATAAATATTTGTTTTATATATCAATGCTTCGCCAAGAGAAGAGCTATTTTTTTCTATCAAGGCACGCATATTATAAGCATTAGCTTTATTTTGTAAACCTATAAGATGTGAATTTAAAAATGCCCTTAAATAATTTAATTTTGATATCGCCAAGTCATTTGTAATTTCATATAGATATGTTAAATCAGTTAGTATTTGCTTCAATGTATCATTATATTTGTCAACATCAAATTTACTACCTTCATGTATATTATAATCCTGAAGAATAGGTAAAGCCAAATCAATTCTGTTGATTGTTTTTTCTATCTGCGAATTGTTTGGATATATACCTTTATTGATATAATCACTACGTAAATTCCATGTACCTGCATCAATTCCTTGCTTAATCGCAAATTTATCAGTAAAACACATAAAATAGGAATAGTAACTTGTGCTGATAAAGACTATTCCCAATACAACTATTGATATTTTTCTATAATTTTCGTATACCAGCCTTCTTAATTCAACAACAAATTTATTCTGGTTCTTAACTATATTAACCTGTATTAAGAAACAAATAATTACAATTACATCAATTAGAATGAAAATAGTAAAATAACTTATTCTTTCGTTCAATGTAAATCGTAAATAGTAAGCGCAAAGTATTCCAGCGAAGTGACGCTGTAACAATCTAGCCTCATAATACAAATAGGAAATGCAAGCGTTTTACTCCATTTACATTGCTAGCACTAGCAAAACGCAAGCGTTTCACTCTACTTTTGGAGGCTAGATTATGAGAGCAACCCGTATTCCTGCAGATGAACAATTCCGACTAATCATGGAATGTCGAGCCAGCGGTCTTACCGATCATGAATGGTGCCTGCAGAATGATATCAAACCCGGAACTTTTTACAACTGGGTGAAACGTCTTCGTCAAAAGGGATGTACAGAAATCCCTGATGCCTTGAGCGGACATTCTCCTCACAGGCAGGAAATTGTGAAGATTGAGTTCCCCACGCCCAGCACAAACGGAACCATGATTTCTTCTGTTCAGGACGAAATCAACCAGTCCGTACAGAATGGTGTGATGGAACTTTCTATTTCCGGTGCAGTTCTTCAGATTCCGAATGGAACAGATCCTGTTCTGCTCAGGCAAACACTTCATATCCTGAAGGAGTTATCATGTTAGGCGACATTTCGGTCGCAGACGAGATTTATATCGTCTGTGGCTATACTGACATGCGACGTTCCATTGATGGTCTCTGTGCCATTGTACAGGACCGACTCCATATGGATCCGAGACAGAAAGCATTGTACCTTTTCTGTGGCAAACGTTGTGATCGCCTGAAAGCCTTACTTTGGGAAGGAGATGGTTTCCTTCTCCTTTACAAGCGGATGGAGGCTCAGGGACGCTTTCGTTGGCCAAGGAACTCTGAGGAAGTAAGGGCACTTACCTGGCAGCAATTCGACTGGCTCATGTCCGGGCTGGAAATCGAGCAGCCAAAAGCCTTCAAAGTACCGGAAAATGTGGATAACATTTCTGCATAATCCATAGGGATTTTCAAACTGAAAAACTTATCCACAAGTTGCCAAAAAGCCTGTAAATACGGCGTTTCCTGCTTCTCTTTGGGTGCCTTTTATGGTATAATAAAGACATCTAAAGAGGAGCAGAAAACAGATGGCAAAGTCTCAAAAAGATGCCCAGCTCATTGAGTATAAGGACATGATCAGCCAACTGAATATGACGGTGAAGAGCCAGAATGAAATCATTCTTTCCCTGAAAGACACCATTGCATCTAACCAGGAACAGATGCGAATCATGACGGAACAGATTGAGTATCTGACCAGGAAACTGTTTGGCACATCCAGTGAGAAAACCAAAAATCTGGATGGACAGTACAGTCTTTTTGATGAAGCTGAACAGGAAGCAATGCCCACCGATGAAACTGAGATTGCCGAGTCTGTTCCGGTGAAAGAACACACACGAAAGGCAAAAAGCAAACAGACTGATGTGTTCAAAGGTGTTCCTTCCCGGGATGAAATCATACCACTTTCTGAAGACCAGAAACTTTGTACCGATTGTGGTGCTGAGATGAAAGTAATCGGCAGGGAATTCGTACGAAGAGAATTCCGGTTCACTCCTGCAAAAGGTGAGGTTGTAAATATCTATGTGGAAACAGCCAAATGCCCGGTTTGCTCTGAAGCACCTGCTATGGAAAAAGCTGTTCAGTTCGTAAAATCACACGCACCGGAGGCACTGATACCTCACAGTTATGCCACTGCTTCTGTGGTTGCCTGGGTCATGTATCAGAAGTACGCAAACTCCATGCCTCTGTACCGTCAGGAACAGGACTGGAAGCAGTTGGGAGTTATGTTAAACAGAGCAACCCTTGCCAACTGGATTATCTATTGTTCTACACAGTACTTTAGACCATTCTATGATTACCTGCACCGGGAACTGCTCAAACGGGAATTCCTGATGGCGGATGAAACCAGAATTCAGGTTCTGCACGAAGAAGACCGGAAGGCAGAAACAGATTCTTTTATGTGGCTGTTCCGGTCAGGTGAAGATGGCCTTCCTGACATTGTGCTCTATAAATATACAGAAACCAGAGCCAAGTTTAATGCAGTAGAGTTCCTAAAAGGGTTTCAGGGCTACCTGGAAACAGACTGCTATCAGGGGTATAACAATCTCCCCGGTATTAAGCGGTGTTGCTGCTTCGCACATCTGCGCAGATACTTTATCGAAGCAATCCCCAAGGGCAAAGAACTGGATTACAGTAATCCTGCCGCACAGGGTGTTCAATATATAAACCGTTTGTTTGACCACGAACGGTATTCGGCAGCTAAAAAACATACGCCTGAGCAACGCCATGCGTACCGGCTTGAAAAGGAAAAGCCAACGCTGGACGCATTCTGGAAATGGATCTCACAACAGTCTCCAAAGAAAGGAACCCGTTTTGAGAAGGCGGTGAACTATGCCCAAAATCACAAAGATGAGTTTATGACTTATCTTGAGGATGGAAGGTGCAGTTTTTCGAATAATTTAAGCGAAAATGCAATCCGGCCCTTCACAGTGGGGCGCCGAAACTGGTTGTTTAGTGATACTCCAAAGGGTGCTGATGCCAGCGCCATGGTCTATACAATGGTTGAGATGGCCAAGGCACACAACCTGAACATTTACAAGTATTTGAATTACCTGCTGGAACAGCTTCCCAGAACTGCTATGGCAGATGAAGAACTGTCAAAGCTTGTACCTTGGAATGATACAGTCCAGGCAACCTGTTCGGGTGCAATGTAGAGTAAACCGATTGCATCTAGCAAGTGATAGTAGAGTAAAATGCTCGCATTTCTAGCTTTGTATGGTAGCGATACAATCTTAATTAATGACTAGCGTGGGAATACCTTGCGCTTACTTTTTATCGTCCTATGACACAGGAGATATTTGATGAGGTGTTAAAGCAGAATATGCTTTAGTATTTGGAGTGGGTCAGAGTCGTTATGGAGAAAAAAATACATGTTGTCATCAATGGGTGTTTTATCATATTAACAATAGTAGTGTTTATTGCAATAATTTTTTTTTGTTCTAATTATGTATATATGTCACCGCTTTATTTGGCGGTGTCTTCTCATTATGAAGGACAGGAATGGAAGTTACCTTCAGATGCTACATTTGCAGACGATTCAGGTGAAAAGATTTTTTTGCAAGGGATGAATGCTTTTGACAAAAAAGACTATGTTATGGCAAAAGAATTATTTGAGCAGGCGCTTGACGCAAAAAGTCATGATCCAGCTCTGCCGGCTTATCTCTATTTTTATATGAATATGTGTGACTATTATCTGAGTGGGAACGGAAATTTAGAAACGGTGTCACTGGCATTGAATGCAATAAGACAGTATCCACTTCTTTGTGAAAATGCTGATATGGTATCGGATCTGGTGAGCAGTATCATGCATGTAAATGGTGAAACCGACGAGAAGATAATTGAATTGTTGCAGGAACATAT
>CAZUVY010000134.1:0-4766 GCA_964623905.1 uncultured Faecalimonas sp. | reverse complement strand
TGGGAACAATATATCGATATTCTGCTTCTTCTAAAAAAGACTCACATCCTTTATTTTATTGAGAAAAATTTTGAAGAACTTATTATGAATTTTGCAAAAAAAGTAAAGCATATTCCTAATGATGTTTCCATAGATAAGTCAACCGAACTCTACGAAAAATATCATTATGAATTTTCCATTAAACTGGCAGGTTTCTGGAAGGCAACCTTGATCTGGTGCGAAGAAACACCTCGAAAAACACCAGAGGAAATTGCAAAGATTATTAAGGATTTGTTTTCTTAATACTTTACTCCTATTTATTCTTATAAATATAATCTATTCTTCTTACGATCTGTACAGGTCTTTTTCATTCCCTGCGATGCTACGATCGTTAACAGCTTACTATAGTGTCTTGCATTTTTAGGGCAGATAGAAACACAGTGCATACAAGAAATACACTTATTTTTATCTGTAACACGTGGATTTTCTTTGGAAATTGCTCCAACTGGACATTCTCTGGCGCATAAACCACATCCACTACATTTTCTATTTGCTGATGGTTTTAGCGGAACGCCATTGAATTCTCTATATTCATGGCTTCCAGGAAATTCAGGAACTGCTTCAGGAACTGCTGCATCTTCTGCCAATTCATATTTCGCAATAATCTTCTTGGCAAACTCGGATAAATCTTTTTCATCTGCCGCGTCTGGACGTCCTGCTGCAAATTGATGCATCAAGGAATGTTCTGCAACTGCCTCTATTCCTGCAAGACAATGGAAACCTGCATATTTAACCGTATCTTCTAATTCAGTCAAAGTGTCATCAATCGCTCTATTACCAAAAACTGCTGCCAATACTGCTTTTGCTCCATTTCCTTTCACTTCTTTTAATAGTTCAACAACAATTCCCGGAACTCTGCCACCGTATGCTGGAACTGCAATTACACACAAATCTTCTTTTTCAAAAGAAATTTCCTGTAACTTATGAGGATGCTTGATTAGATCAATTCTTACAACTTCTTTGCCCATGTCTTTTACAAGTAAATCTGCTACTTTTTTTGTACCCCCGGTTGGACTAAAATAAATTTCGTATAAGTTCATAACGCTTTCTCTCCTCCTATTTCATATTCACAATATCATGAACCTGTTGCAGCTTAATCCCGCTTTAAAACTTTCTGAAAAAACAGTAGAAATCCATCTTCCACTGCAACCTGCTCCAGTTTCTCAGCCGCCAAATCGTAATAATATTTATTGGTTTTGATATCAATAGACATGCTGTCTAATGGAAATCCTTTTTTTCTGACAGCACTGTGCGGTACATCCGTCAAAATGAACTTCTCACTTTCCAGAGAAGAATCCATGGATTCATAAATCTGTTTTTCATTCATTATAAAACATATTGCATTTCTATATCTTGCCGTCAAGTTGCCATACTGCTTCACCAAACCTGCATAATATTCTATCATCTCTTCATCAGACAAACATTTTCCATTCACATTACGCACATGTATGCCTGGCTGAACTTCATCTGGAACACGATCAAAATATAATCCAGAGTCGCAGGAAAATACGGGCATCTGGAACGCTTCATAATATGCCAGTGCTTTCTGTCTTGCATTCTCAAGCGGTGTATTCCCATTCTCCGGCACTTCCGGGATACGTATTCCTTCTGCCTTTAAATCATTTAAACCAATTACTTCTATATCTAATGTTTCCAGCCTGCTTTTCATTGCAGATAATTTTGCTGGATTGCCTGTTCCGTATAATAATTTCATTTTTAACCTCCATAGGTTGTCTTTCGTAAATCATGTTATGCACAAGATTATACCATACAATTGATTTTCCCGCAGTATGATCGACGTTTCTTATCGTATTAGTTTTTATAAGCTCGAAAAGCACCTGTAGATTTGTGAATAAAGAATGGATTTTCTTTCGTAGCTTTGTCTCGCAGGTAGTTTAGAAATTCATTTTCCTGCTGCTTGATCATTCTCCCTATGCTGCCAGGAAGAGACTTTGCATAGTCACAGATCACATTTGGATCCGGTACGAGTAAATCATCGAAACGTTCCTTCATTTCGACGTGACTGAACACTTTTTCCAACTGTTCTTTTCCATTTTCCAGTTCAAAACCGGCGCTTATCCAATCCGGAATTTCCATTTTGGTATCAAAAGATTGTAAGAGATCGAAAAATTCTTTCATATGTGTTTTCCCGACAGTGGATGCATAGAACATTCCCTGTTTTTTTAAGTTAGTGGCACAATGTTGTAATACGGTATGCCGATGCTCATCGGATATGTGGTATAGCATATGATTGGCTATAATTCGATCATAGGTATCTGCTTCTGCTTTTATATGTTCTGCATCCATTTGTAAAAAATGAAAATGGATGTTTTTCTGATCGTATAATTTCTGATATGCTTCTATTCCTTTTTGCGCTTCCTGCAGCATTCCTTCGGAGTAATCAGTCAGTGTAATGTCCAATCCCTGTGGTAACTGCTCTCGCATAGTGATCCAAAGCGTTCCCGTTCCACAACCGAGCTCCAGGATTTTCATGTTTGGCTGCAGCTCCAGCCCCTGAAAAACCCAAGGAAACCAACCAACGGCTGCGGTACTGTAAGCGTGAATATTGATGCGCTTTTGCAGATTTCCGCTTTCTTTGTATTGATTGATAATCTCTTCTTTTTCATTTGTGATCCGCATGATGTCTAAAAGTTTCTCCCATTTTTCTGATTCTGGAACTTTTTGCATTTCTTCTACTGCGGCAATGACTTTATCTAAGTGATTCCGCTGTGCCTCTAATAACTGCAACTGCTTTTGAAAAGTCTCTTTTGTATCCTCTGTTTCCAGTAATTCTTTGATCTCTTCTAATGAAAAATCCAGATATTTCAACATAAGAATGCGCTGCAATAATTCAACAGAGTTTCTGCTGTACAGACGATAGCCACCTTCTGACATTTTTTCTGGCTCCAACAAGCCTTTCTTATGATAATGGCGGATTGTCTTTGCAGATACACCAGTTAAATTTGCAAGTTCGCCAACTGTATAATATTTTTTCTCCATAGTTTTTTCCCTTTCTGCATAGATTTATCTGGCCAAATAGAATCTATATATAAAATAAAGCCTGACCTAAGGGTAAGGTCAAGCTTTCTTTCAACAAAATTTATTTTCTTCTGACTAATGCACCATTTCATGCGTTACCTATGTTGCCATAGCTATTTCTCCTTCATTATGTTCTTCTATTTCCTATTCCGACCAATTAAGTTCCCCTTCGGAAATGCCCAGTTTCCGACATTCATCACATACATAATCTTTTTCTGCTTGATTTCCAATCTGATATTTTAATATTTTATCTTTGAATACAATATACTTCTGATTTCCCGCTTTAAAATCAACAAACCAATTCCCACCATTATCCAGGTCAGAAACCATTACTTTTGCGATTTGTTCTGGAAAATCTTTTTTGTCACTGGTAAAAAATAATACAGTCCAATATTTCGGTTTTCCACCTGTATTCCATAACTCAATCTTATGTACATTCAAGAAATCAATGATGGCATCATCCGTTACACTTTCTTTAATCAATACACCTTCATATACTTCCTGTTTCTTCCCTTGAACTGCATTATTTCCACAATTATGAACTTCCTTAACCTCACTTAATGTCAATTCATCCTTTAACAACACATCCATAGAAACATGGAATATTTCTCCCAGCATTAACAATTTTTCCGTTTCTGGTAACGCAATATCTGCCTCCCATTTGGATATGGACTGTCTGCTCACATTGCAGATTGCTGCAAGCTCTTCTTGCGTCATACCATTTGCTTTTCGTAACTCTATAATTTTTTCAGATAATTTCATAAAAGATTACCTCCTGTATTTATAGAGTTTATTGTACAGACTCTTTATGATATTTACCACCAATTACAAAGTTCTTTTTCGCAACCCGTAGTTGACATATTCAATCCTCAATCAAAATTAAGAAAAAGTGTCAGAAAGATTATCCTCTATTTCAACTTCAATCCATCACTAAATGCTTTGCCTACAACATTACCAAGACCTACATATGTATGATTGCAAGGATCGTAAGCAATTGGTTTCAGTTTTTTAGGATCAATTTTTCCGTCAGTAATCACAAATTCATCTGCACATACATTTATAATTTCTCCAACAAGAATTCCGTCCTCAAAGCTTTTCACTTTACATTCAAGAGCCATTGGAAGTTCTTCAATCAAAGGGGCGTTTACTCTTGTACTTTTCACTGCATGAAATCCTGCTTTCCCAAACTTTCCCGGATTTTTATTTGCAGATTCAACACCCACATAATCACAGGCGATTACCGTATTTTCAGTTGCCATACTTACAGTAAATGCACCTGTTTCCATCAAATTTTCAGTCGTTTTATGTTCTGAAAGACTGATCGTAATCTCCTGAAAATCCGTGGTAATTCCCCATGCAGCGTTCATCGCATTAGGAACTCCATTCTCATCATATGTTCCGATAATTAATACAGGCATTGGAAACATCAAAGGTTTTGCTCCAAAATCAACTCTGCTCATTATTCTTCTCCTTTACCAATTCTTCTTTTCCTTTTCGCTGCGATTATTTTTCTTACGTTCTTCAACCATCTTCACGAACCATTCTACCATAGCTGGATCTTGATGTGAGAAAAAACTTGAAGTTGCTGTATCAAGCCCGGCGATTGTATTCATTTCCTCATCTGTCAATTCAAAATCAAATACATTGAAGTTCTCTTCCATTCTTTCATAGTGGGTAGTTTTCGGAAT
>CAZUVY010000133.1:0-4869 GCA_964623905.1 uncultured Faecalimonas sp. | reverse complement strand
TGGGTCAATTTTAAGCGTTAAACCTGGGTCAATTTTAATTGTAAATCAATACCATGTATTCACACCCCCCAAAAAATAACTTTCAACAATAGAATTTCCTAGTATCTTTTAGTACTTTTATTGTAAACATAAGTTTCCAAATCAAATCACAAGGGACGCGAAACAGTACGTATATGTCCACCAAATTCCTCCCAACAAAAAACTGGAATTATTAAATTAATTCCAGTTCGTCTATAAGTTTATTTCGTTTTTACAGTTTCCCAAAACATCATGATAGAAACCGTAAATTCATTTTCCTCACAAATGCATTCCATCGTGCCATTGTATTTTTCAACGGTATCCTTTACACTCGGTAACCCCCACCCATGTAGTTGTTTATTGTCCTTTGTCGTTTCAGGGAATAAATTTAATTCCTTATCACTAGAAATACACGTATTTGAAATCTTTAGAATAAGAAACTGATTTATACTGCGGATTGCCAATGAAATTCTTTTATTTTCTTCTAATTTGCAAGTCGCTTCTATTGCATTATCTAATAAATTAGCAAGTATCGTACACATATCATGTTGCGCAATATTAGTATTATCCAGAAAATCAGCATTGATTTCAAAAGCAATATCATTTTCCTTCATTACTTCAACCTTACTTTTTATTATTGCGTCTACAACTTCCTCACCTGTCCATACTGTCTTGGACAACCTTTTAATAGGTTGTCCAATCTCTTTAATGTAATCCTTAGCTTTCTCCGTACTCTCATTATCAAGTAATTGATACAATACATCCAAATGATTATTCATATCATGATACAACTTTGCATTGCTTGAATATATTTCCTGAATTGCCTTGTACTTTTCCTCTAACAAGTCGCTCCTCATCTTCTCAATATTCAATCGATTTTTTTCCTCTTGCCTTACAATCACAAAATATGTAACAAAGATAAATGACGACAAGCCTAACATTGTCGCAAGCCAGACCCCAGTCAAGGAGTAATTAAGCATCTTGCATGTTTGTTCTACCAAGAAATAAAATCCGAAAAATCCGATTATTGAAAGTATAAGCATTTTATACATACTTGTAACTTTCTGAGAAAACACATTAATGTATCTTCTGAATAATAAAAAGAATATAATCCACAATATTTTCACGGTCAAAATTAATTGTATTCGAGGAATTCCCGGTACAGAAAGCTTTTGCATTACTTCTGTTTCTCCCCATACATACGAAAAAATTGAAATTATGAAAAAATCAAAATAGCTTATACACAATATGTAAAAACTAGAAACTGAAAACAATGGTATCCAATTTACTTTAAATAGGAATAATGCAGATATACTCATATAAATTGCACCTGCAATCATTGTAAAATATGAAAAAACAGACACATAATTGCATACAGAAACAAAAAAGATTCCTATCACTGTCATGACAACTTTTCTACTCTGCATATTCTCTTTTCGTCTATATATTGAAAACAATTCATTGTATATCTCATATAAAATAAAAATCTCTATACAAGAAGCAACTAAATCTACAAGCTTATATACGATATTCATAGTTTGTTTCTCCAAAAAGCGTTCATTTTATTTTTTACTTCTTCTATTTTCGTTTGACTCGAATATAAATATTCTCCATTTGACATTTTAACATTTCCATCTGCTATCGTCAGAATATGTGCCAAATTCACTATGGTTCCCCTGTCAATATACACAAACTCTTCTTGCTTAAACTCATCATATAGTTGAGCCAAACTTTTTCGGATTCTTGTTGAAGTATTATCAATTAGATATATAATACTATTTTTTCCTTGTCGCTGTATATACACGATATTTTTATAAGGTATTTTTTCCAACCTACTCATTGTCTCTATAATATAAAATTCATCCTTTTGCAAGTTAATTGTTCTGATAGCAGCGTCCAAAGCAACTGGTAATCTAGTTGAAATAGCATCTTTAGGGATATATCTGAAAATAGACAGCTCAAATGCGTCTATTGCATATTTCAAATGCGAAGTTATAAAAATAATTAGGACTTCTGATAGATATTTTTTTATCTGCTCAGCCAATTTCATTCCATCAACATTCGGCATCTCTATATCACTTAAAATCAAATCAAAATGCTTCCCTTCCTGAATATCATAAAGTAACATTCTGCTCTGCGAATAAACTTCTACTTCGGCCATAATCAAATTCTTCTCAAGATATTTATTAACTTTACTTTCTAACTCTTCAAGAGCCTTTTTTTCATCCTCGCAGATTGCTATATAGATCATATTTCCGTCCTCCTTACTCCGATTATAGCAAATTTCTTTACTGCAATAAAGTGAAAAAAATCCCTCTTTTTAAATCATGAAAGAACGTTTCATTTTCATTTATTACTAATTCATATACATCTTTCGTTACCACGCATTCATAATAATAAACGCACAAAAAACGCACGCGTGCGTTTTTTGTGCGTTTATATGCGTTTATTTTACCACATCATATCCTGCACTTCTTCCTTTACCAACTAAAATGAGTAAATTCTTATCTGCTAAACGTTTTAATAGTCGATATGCTTGACTATTACTTATGTTTAATAATTTACTTACATTATCACGTGTTACATGCCCGTTCTGTTGTTTTGCCAACTTCATAACCAATTCTTCATACTTCAAACTATCAATTCCTGTTTGACGCACATAGCCTACGACATTATCCTGTTCTTTATATACCTTGGCACTCAACAAATATGTCCTTGTTTTTCCATTACCAATCGCTTCGACCAAACCACTTTCTATTAATTTTTCTACATTTGCTTTTGCTCTACTTTCACTAATATAAATGGATTCTGACAACTCTTGCAATGTTACTCGTCTTTGATTTTGTAAAACTGACAATATCAACAATGAATTAATTGGTAAAGATCTTCCCATCCTATTTTCTTCATTTGATATCATTTTAGTAAAAGACAAGTCTGGTTCTGCCCTCTGAATAAACAATTTTACATATCGCTCTGTAGACTCTGAATAATCAGGCAATGGACGACCATAAATAATTGATCCCTCGTAAATTCTATCAATACCACGCCCTGTCCTCTCTGCTAACCCAATTCTTTTCAACGCGTCTGCTAAAGCTTGATTGCGACCATGAGGCTCTACAGTTAATAAATTTGTCAAATTTACCCCTTCAATAAAACCTCCTGGGCTACTTATTGTCATCCCCTCATCTTCAATCGCAAGACGAACCATTTGCAAAATAGAATAGTCCCTGTGACAAAATGCATTTACCAAACCTTCTCGAAAAGCAGCTTCTGAAAATTCTGGAATAGGTATGCGAAACAGACCATACTCCATTTCTCTCTCTGGGTTCCAGGCTTTCATGTAATTTTCAAAGATTTCAAATGTTGCTAATAGCGGCTTGGAAAATTGTTCATTAATTCGAACCTGTGTCCCTTGTAAAACCTGAAAACTTGATTTTGCCGTTGGTATCAACTCTTCGATTTTCTCCTCTTTACCAATCAACAATAGACCTGTGACAGTCGGTACTAGTTCCCCATTTTCTTCTTTAATCAATCTTAATGCTTTATCTAACTCCTCGTCACTCAATTCTAAAAGCGATTTATCCCCTTTTCTCATTTTAATGATATTCCTTAATCGAATTCTTTCATTTGGATCCAAATCATTGACAGATGCCCCACTAATTGCTTGCGCCGAAAAGTCCAATAAACTTAATTCAGACAATCTCGTATTAATCTCAAATGGATACATTGGAACATTTTCAGGAGTTCCATCTACTTTTAAACGTCTTCTAAGAATTTTGCCATCAGATGTTGCAACAATAGTTCTACTCATAGGTATTTCTATTTTTAATATATCTACACTTTCCTCAGCAATAATCTCTGCTCTTGTTGCCACAGAAGGTACTGTTTTATTTGCAATTAAGGCTACTACACCTATTTCGTCTGCATGTTGACGATGTACACCAGTAACCTTTCCATTATCCTCAACACCTAAATACAAACATCCTCCATCTGTATTAGTCATTCCCACAATAGCGTCAATTAAATCGCTATCGCTTAATTTCTTTAAATCGCTTTTAAATTCAACCTTTAAATCTTCTTTTAGTGGAATAGTTCTCATAACACACCTCCGATATATATATTATAATCTTTATCCGTGCTTTTTCAATACAGAAAAACGCACGCGTGTGTTTTTGGGTTTGTTATCTTCTTTATTCAATAACATATTTCTTAGAACCAAAATAGAACCACATCCGATTTTCTCACAAAAATCAACTGTGGTTCTTTCTTTATATTCGCTATTCTTTTTTTGCACAAAAAGAAACCGCAACCCTCGATTTCTCAAGGATTGCGGGATATTCTTTACTTAATGAAGTTCTAGAAATTTCGATTATTCGATGATTTCTTTAACTACACCTGAACCTACTGTACGTCCACCTTCACGGATAGCGAAACGAAGACCAGCTTCCATAGCTACTGGGTGAATTAATTCACATGTCATTTCGATGTGGTCACCAGGCATGCACATTTCTGTTCCTTCTGGAAGACCGCAGATACCTGTTACGTCTGTTGTACGGAAGTAGAATTGTGGTCTGTAGTTGTTGAAGAATGGTGTATGACGTCCACCTTCATCTTTTGTTAATACGTAAACTTGTGATGTAAATTTGCTGTGGCATTTTACTGAGCCTGGTTTACATAAACATTGTCCTCTTTCGATTTCTGTTCTTTGAACACCACGAAGTAATGCACCAATGTTATCACCAGCTTGAGCTTCGTCAAGAAGTTTACGGAACATTTCGATACCTGTTACAACTACTTTACGGTTTTCTTCTTTAAGACCAACGATTTCAACTTCGTCAGATACGTGTAATG
>CAZUVY010000132.1:0-4892 GCA_964623905.1 uncultured Faecalimonas sp. | reverse complement strand
AGATAAGAAACGTAAAGAAGCAGTTGATGCAAGAAACGATGCAGATGCTATGATCTTCCAGACAGAAAAAGCATTAAAAGAAGTTGGCGACAAGATCGATGCTGCTGAAAAAGCAAACGTAGAAGCTGACATCCAGGCATTAAAAGATATCTTAGCAAAATCTACTCCAGAATCTGTAACAGATGCTCAAGTAGAAGAAATCAAAGCTGGAAAAGAAAAATTAATGGCTAGTGCACAAGCATTATTTACAAAGATGTATGAACAAGCAGGTGCAGCACAAGGTGCACAAGCTGGTCCTACACCAAACCCAGGTCCAGCTCCAGAAGGATTTGGCGGCGACGACGTTGTAGATGGAGACTACAAAGAAATCTAATAATATCAGGATAAAATGTTCTGCGGAATCTGACAAAGGTTAAGTTCCGCAGACTTTTCCTCGTTTATAAAAGATAGTAGAAAGGCAGAATAGATTATGGCTGAGACAAAAAGAGATTATTATGAAGTGCTTGGTGTCGACAAAAGTGCCGATGATGCAGCATTAAAGAAAGCATATAGATCCTTAGCTAAGAAATATCATCCAGACGTAAACCCAGGCGATGCAGAGGCAGAAAAGAAATTTAAAGAAGCTTCAGAAGCATATGCTGTACTTAGTGATCCTGAAAAACGTCGCCAGTATGACCAATTTGGTCACGCAGCATTTGAACAAGGTGGCGGCGGAGCAGGCGGATTTGGCGGCTTCGACTTTAACAGCGCCGATTTTAGTGATATTTTCGGTGATATTTTTGGTGATTTCTTCGGTGGATCACGCCGCAGTGGAGGACGTGCCAATAACGGTCCAAGACAAGGCGCAAATATTCGCAAGGGTATCCGTATTACATTTGAAGAAGCAGTTTTTGGCTGTGAAAAAGAATTAGAAGTTGTATTAAAAGAACCATGTGCAACATGTAATGGATCAGGTGCAAAACCGGGTACATCACCAGAGACATGTCCAAAATGTGGAGGAAGAGGACAAGTTGTTTATACACAACAGTCATTCTTCGGAACTGTTCAAAATGTACAGACATGTCCAGAGTGTCAGGGAACAGGAAAGATTATCAAAGATAAATGTTCTGACTGTAACGGAACAGGATATGTATCAAAGATGAAGAAGATCGCTGTGTCAATTCCAGCAGGTATCGATAACGGACAGAGTATTCGTATCCGTGAAAAAGGGGAACCAGGTATCAATGGTGGACCAAGAGGCGATTTATTAGTAGAAGTAACTGTATCAAGACATCCAATTTTTGGACGTCAGGATATGCATATCTTCTCAACAGCACCAATTTCATTTGCACAGGCAGCACTTGGTGCAGATGTTCGTATTAAAACGGTAGATGGAGATGTATTATATACAGTTGCTCCGGGTACAAAGACAGATACAAAAGTACGTCTGAAAGGCAAAGGGGTTCCATCACTTCGTAATAAACAGGTGCGTGGTGACCACTATGTAACACTTGTCATACAGACTCCAGAAAAATTGAGTGCTGAAGCAAAAGAAGCACTTCGCAAATTTGATGAACTTTCAGGAAATACTTTGAATCAAGGTAAAACAGGGGAAGTAGAATCTGGAAAAAAATCTAAGAAAAAAGGATTTATGGACAAATTAAAAGAAACATTTGAAGATTAATATATTATAATAGACTCATCAAAACAGATGGGTCTATTTTTATAGACAGAAGGAGTAAAAGATGAGCGACACATTTGCAAAACTTCAGGTATATTTAGATAAAGCCTATGCGTATCGCAGTGCGCTTACGCTGTTCAATTGGGATAATAGTACCGCAGCACCAAAGGATGCAGTTGCATATACTGCGAAAGCAATCGGAATTTTATCAGGTGAGTATTACAATGTTATTATCAATGATGAATTAAAACAGATTTTGGAGCAGCTTTCAACGAAAGAAGAGCAGGAAAAGTTATCTGCTTATGAAAAAGCGATCGTAAAGCAAATGCGGAAAGAATACAGAGATTTGGAATTGATTCCAGCAGAAGAATATCAGGCCTATGAGCTTGTACTTGCGAAAGCATTTCCAGTATGGGAGGAAGCAAAAAATACAAACAATTATGAGATGTTTGCGCCTGTTCTGGAAGAAGTAATTACATATGTGAAGAAATTTGCAGGATATAAACAAAAAGAAGGACAAAAATTGTATGATGTGCTTTTGAATGATTACGAAGAAGGATTCACGATAGAAATTTTGAATGAATTTTTCGAGAAACTCAGAAGTGCGCTAGTTCCATTGATTCAGGAAATCAGAAAAAAACCAGACTTTATTAAGACAGATTTTCTTCGCAAATCATATGACATCGAAACACAAAAGAAACTGAGCCATTTCATGGCAGAATATATCGGATTTGATTTTAATCGTGGAGTAATGGCAGAAAGTGAGCATCCATTCACGACAAATCTTCATAACCATGATGTAAGAATTACAAACCATTATCATGAAAATAAATTTGAAGATGCTATTTTTTCAGTAGTACACGAAGGCGGTCATGGTTTATATGAGCTTGCAATCGATGATGAGATTACATTGTCTCCAATTGGAACAGGTACATCGATGGGCATGCATGAGTCTCAATCGCGTTTCTATGAAAATAATATTGGAAGAAGCAGAGAGTTCTGGACTCCGCTTTTAGAGCAAGTGAAAGAATTCTTCCCAGAACAGTTAAAAGATGTAACCTTGGATGAGTTTTATCGTGCAATCAATTATTCTTATCCACGATTTATAAGAACAGAAGCTGATGAACTTACGTATCCATTTCATATTATGATTCGCTATGAAATCGAAAAAATGATTTTGGAAGACAAGGTGAGTGTAGAAGAGCTGCCAAGGATCTGGAATCAAAAGTATGAAGAATATCTGGGTATCACACCGGAAAATGATACAGTAGGAATTCTTCAGGATACACACTGGGCTGGAGGAATGATTGGATACTTCCCATCCTATGCACTTGGAAGTGCAATCGCAGCACAATTATTCCATTATATGCAGCAGACGATGCCGCTGAAACAATATCTGCAAGAAGGAAATATGGCTCCGATTCGTGAGTTCCTCAAAGAACATATCCACAAATACGGTACATCCAAAACAACACAGGAACTTCTGAAAGAGACAACTGGAGAAACATTTAATCCAGAATATTATATTGAATATCTGACAAAGAAATATACAGAATTGTATGAATTGTGATTTTTCTAAATGATATATTGAAACTTGGCGCTTTGTGCAGAGCCTATTGAAGTGGGGAATTTTAACAGGTTTCTATAGAATTTTTTATCTTTTTCAGTTCGCTTTTTTGGGACTTTTAGGTTTCTTGATATGTAAAAAAATCAGATAGAAACTTATGAAGCAAATTTTCCCCTAAAAAGTTTCTCAATGGACTAAAACGTGTTTCTGGTGAAACGATTTTTTAATACGGAAACCAGCACTCTTTGTACAGTTCAAGTTGCAATTGCCAGCACAAAAAATCCAGCAAGTTATCAATCATAGCTTGCTGGATTTTAATATTGAATCAAACAAATCCTATTTTATAATGTCTTTGGATCGCGTTTTCTGCAGTTGTAGAAATCGAGTTTTTCTTTGACTGTCTCTGGAATTTCTCTTGCAACAGGGCATTGTTTCGCGTTCGCCATATTGCCAACGAAAGTATTGATGAAATTGATATCTGCAAGCATCTGACTTGCACTCATTACTTTTGCTGTATCATAAGAATTATGAATTGTAGCAGTATTTTGTGGTGCAATTCTTGCAAAAGAAAGAGAAGGAACACCTTGATCTGCAAATGGAGTAGAGTCGCTTGAATAAACGTCCTGTCTTGCTTTAATGCCAAAGCCTTCCATATTGCTCAAATATTCAATATAGTGAACCAGCTTTTCTTCTGTTGAACAGCAGGCGATAAAATGTCCCATGATACATCCGATCATATCCAGATTTACATTTAATACGATGTCTTTTAATTCAGCTTCGTGCGCTGCTACATATGCTTTCGAACCAAGGAGTCCGCGTTCTTCCGAACCGCACCAGATAAAACGAAGACCATAACGATGAGGTTCTTTTGCAAATTTTTCTGCGATGCCAAGAAGACCAATGCTTCCAGACATATTATCGTAAGCACCTTGTGAAAGAGAAGTAGAGTCATAGTGAGCAGAAAGAGCAATATACTGATCACATTCACCAGGAAGATCAAGGATCACATTGTGAGACTGGCCAACATATTCTTCTTGTTCTAAAATAATTTTGGCTGTTTTAGCACCATTGTTGACTAATTCAATTGCTTTCTTTGTATTGATGTTGACACCAGGGAGTTTGTTGCCTTTGTGAACAAAAGCACGAAGTTCTCTTTTATCAATATCTTCATCTACATAATTGGCATTTCCATCGTGTGTGATAAAACCAACAGCACCATGTTCAAGAATGTCCTGATATTTCCAATAGCCCATATATCCATCGATCATAACGATTTTTCCTTTGCACTCTGAAAGAGAGTAGGCATCTGTACTTCTTAAATAATAGAAAGGAGCTTCTACTTCATGATTCCCAGATGAAAGGTAGCCCTTGCAGACAATTTCTTCTCCATCAACGATCAATACAGCCTTTTTCATATCAGCCATATCCACATCAAAAGCTTCCAGATGAGCTTCCAGCCTAAGATCCGCACATTGTTTCATTAAGTATTCCGCACATTTTAATTCTTCTTTGCTGCCGCCCATACGTACATATGCAGTCTCAGCAAAAATTTGATTTACCTTTGTAATATTCATGTTTTTCCTCCGATTCTGTAAAGAATAATATAGAAAGATTATAGCATATTTGTTTCTTTTTGTAGAAAAATAGAGTAAAATTGTGGAAAAA
>CAZUVY010000131.1:0-4967 GCA_964623905.1 uncultured Faecalimonas sp. | reverse complement strand
CTCCAGAAGAAGTAGCTAAGCTTCGCGGTAAATCTGTGGAAGAAATCTTAGGCTAGGGAGGAGATTGAAAATGGCAAATTTAAAAGTTACATTAGTAAAATCTACAATCGGCGCTGTACCAAAACACATCAAAACAGTTGAAGCATTAGGTCTTAAAAAAGTTAACAAATCTGTTATCTTACCAGACAATGCAGCAACAAGAGGTATGGTACAACAAGTTAAACATTTAGTAAAAGTAGAAGAAGCTTAATATAAAAGATAAGGAGGTGTCACGATGAACTTATCAAACTTAAGACCTGCTGAAGGTTCAAAACAAAGTGATAATTTCAGAAGAGGCCGTGGACACGGTTCTGGAAATGGTAAGACAGCTGGTAAAGGTCACAAAGGTCAAAAAGCTCGTTCAGGAGCTCCAAGACCAGGTTTCGAAGGTGGTCAAATGCCATTATATAGAAGAATTCCAAAGAGAGGTTTCACTAACAGAAATACTAAAGAAATCGTTGGAATCAACTTAAGCGCGTTAGAAGTATTCGAAAACGATACAGTAGTTTCAGTTGAAACATTGATCGAAGCTGGTATTGTTAAAAATCCTAGAGATGGGGTTAAAATTCTTGGAAATGGAGAATTAACTAAGAAACTTACAGTTCAAGCAAATGCATTCAGCGCAAGTGCAGCAGCTAAAATTGAAGCTCTTGGTGGAAAAGCTGAGGTGATCTAATGCTAAAGACATTTCGAAAAGCATTTCAAATTGAAGAGATTCGTAAGAAACTCATTTACACATTTTTAATGCTCATCGTGGTAAGATTTGGATCACAATTACCTACACCAGGTGTGAATCCAACATTTATTCAAGAATTCTTTGCAAGTCAAACTGGGGAAGCGTTTAACTTTTTTAACGCTTTCACCGGTGGATCATTCGAACAGATGTCGGTGTTTGCATTAAGCATTTCACCATACATCACATCTTCAATCATTATGCAGCTTCTTACAATTGCAATTCCAAAATTGGAAGAAATGCAAAAAGATGGCGAAGATGGAAGAAAGAAGATTGCTTCTATTACACGTTATGTGACAGTAATCCTTGCTTTAATTCAATCTACAGCAATGGCAGTAGGATTTGGCCGTCAAGGTTTACTCGTTGAATACAATTTTGTAAATGCAGCGATCGTAGTATTAACATTAACAGCAGGTTCTGCTTTCCTTATGTGGATTGGTGAAAGAATCACTGAAAAAGGAATTGGAAATGGTATTTCAATTATCCTTTTGATCAACATTCTTTCTCGTATTCCAAGTGATTTTGTTACATTATATGAACAATTCATGAGTGGAAAAGGAATTCCTAAAGCAACATTAGCAGCTGTAATCATTCTTGCAATTATGCTTTTTGTAATCGTATTTGTAATTCTTTTACAAGACGGACAAAGAAAGATTCCAGTTCAATATTCACAAAAAATGCAGGGTAGACGAGCAGTTGGCGGTCAGTCATCTCACATTCCTTTAAAAGTGAATACAGCAGGTGTTGTTCCTGTAATTTTCGCATCTTCATTGATGCAGTTCCCAATTATCATTGCTACATTCTTAGGTAAAGGAAATGGCGATGGAATTGGAAGCGAAATTTTAAAAGGTTTAAACTCAAACAATTGGTGTAATCCAGAAAACTTAAAATACACTTGGGGATTACTTCTCTACATTGTATTAACAATTGCATTTGCATATTTCTATACATCAATTACATTTAACCCAATGGAAATCGCAAACAACATGAAAAAGAATGGTGGTTTTATCCCAGGTATCCGTCCTGGTAAACCAACAGTAGACTACTTAGCAAGAATTTTGAAATATATTATTTTCATTGGTGCTATTGGTCTTGTAATCGTACAAGTAATTCCATTCTTCTTTAATGGATGGCTTGGAGCAAGCGTTTCATTTGGTGGTACATCACTTATCATTATTGTAGGTGTTGTATTAGAAACATTACAACAAGTTGAATCACAAATGCTCGTACGTAACTACAAAGGATTTTTAAATAGTGGAAAATAAATGAAATGCAGTTAGCTCGCTCAGATTTTAGGCTCATGGTACTAGAAATTGAGCGAGTTAAAATGCTATATAGGGAATCTTAAGTTGATTCAAAATAGGAGGACGCATATGAAAATTATTATGTTAGGTGCCCCAGGAGCAGGAAAAGGAACACAAGCAAAGAAAATTGCAGAAAAATATTCTATTCCTCATATCTCAACTGGAGACATTTTTAGAGCAAATATTAAAAATGGAACAGAGCTTGGTAAAAAAGCAAAAACATATATGGATCAGGGACTTTTAGTTCCAGATGAATTAGTAGTGGATTTAGTAGTAGACCGTGTAAATCAAGAAGACTGTGCAAATGGTTATGTATTAGATGGTTTCCCAAGAACAATTCCACAAGCAGAAGCTTTAGATCAGGCATTAGCTGCTATGGGACAGTCAATGGATTATGCAATCAATGTTGAAGTACCAGATGAAAACATTGTAACACGTATGTCAGGACGTAGAGCATGTGTTGACTGTGGCGCTACATACCATATCGTATATGCACCAACAAAAGTAGAAAACGTATGTGATCACTGTCAAGGTGGATTAATTCTTCGTGATGATGATAAGCCAGAAACAGTTCAAAAACGTTTAAATGTATATCACGAACAAACACAACCATTAATCGACTACTACACAAAGAAAGATATCTTAGTAGAAGTTGATGGTACTGTAGACATCAATGTTGTATTTGATGAAATTGTTAAAATCTTAGGAGCGTAATATTATGCCTATCACAATTAAATCGGCAAGAGAAATTGAATTAATGACAGAAGCTGGAAGAATCCTTGAAATCGTTCATAACGAACTGGAAAAGGCACTGCGTCCTGGTATGAGTACAATGGACATTGACCGATTGGGAGAAGAAATCATACGTAGTTATGGCTGTGTGCCTTCTTTCCTTGGTTATAACGATTATCCGGCATCTATCTGTGTATCAGTTAATAATGAAATTGTACATGGGATTCCAAGTGCAAAGCGCATTATTAAAGAAGGTGACATTGTAAGCCTGGATGCTGGTGTTATTTATAAAGGATATCATTCAGATGCAGCCAGAACGCATGCAGTAGGTGAAATCAGCAAAGAAGCAAGAGATTTGATCCGTGTTACGGAAGAATGTTTCTTTGAAGGTATAAAATTCGCAAAAGAAGGAAACTATTTGTTTGATATTTCAGCAGCAATTGGCAGACACGCAGAAAAACATGGTTACGGTGTAGTAAGGGAATTATGCGGACATGGAATTGGAACCAATTTACATGAAAAACCAGATATTCCAAACTATGAAATGAACCGCAGAGGTGTCAAGCTGCGTAAAGGTATGACATTGGCAATTGAGCCAATGATTAACATGGGAACAGCGGCAGTAAAATGGCTGGATGACGACTGGACAGTCGTGACTGCAGATGGTTCTCTGTCGGCACATTATGAAAATACAGTATTGATCACAGAAAATGAACCAATACTTTTGACCTTATCGAAGTAAGAAGAGGATTATAGTATGGATAGATATGAAGTAGGTATGCTTGCTAGATCAAAGGCGGGTCATGATAATGGTCATGTATATGTGATATTAGACGTAGATGATGCATATGTATATTTGATAGACGGTTCTATTCGCACAATGAATAAACCGAAGAAGAAAAAGAAAAAACATGTTCAGATCATATGTGAAAAACATGACTTATCCGGCATTGATGATGTAGGAGTGAAAAGAATACTAAAATTATTTAATAAGCAACTATAAAAGCGTAACTTTGATAGGAAAACAGGGAGGATTTAAATATGTCAAAAGCTGACGTAATCGAAATTGAAGGAACAGTAGTAGAAAAATTACCAAACGCAATGTTTAAAGTTGAATTGGAAAATGGACATCAGGTATTAGCACATATCAGTGGTAAATTACGTACAAACTTTATCAAAATCTTACCAGGAGATAAAGTGACATTAGAATTATCACCATATGATTTATCCAAAGGAAGAATTACTTGGAGAGATAAATAATACAAATGATGAAGAAAAGATCCACATGAGTTTCATTTGGATCTTTTTTTGTAAAAAAAGTGGAAAAGAATGTTGACTTTATAGAAGTGCAATGCTATACTATATAAGCGCGTTTATGGATAAATTTCATTCTCCGCGGCATATATGGAATGAAAGATCAAGTAGTGCGCATGGTATCAAAGTCAAGCAATGGATGAAAGGAGGATTTGACGTGAAGGTTAGATCATCAGTAAAACCAATTTGCGAAAAGTGCAAAATCATTAAAAGAAAAGGAAGTATCAGAGTTATCTGTGAAAATCCTAAACACAAACAAAGACAAGGATAATTAGAAGAGAGACATTATCGTTGTCAATTTTGCGCGTATAGCACAATTATTAATTTAGGCAATTAATAGTTGACACACCAGGATGTGTGGACTATTTGATATACAAGGAAGCACCTTTAGCCGGTGGTAGTCCTCGTATATTGCTTCTAATGCCGACCGGTCATTACCGGATAGCTGTTTTATATTACGGTAGACGATATAGAAGTAAACAAAAGCAGTTAAAACGGGGGTCGGAAAGGGTATGTATACCGACATGCCTGGGTGATGCAAAGCAGAACCCCTATTAAAGACGATATTAAAAACAAAAAGAAAATGGAGGAAAATTACATGGCTCGTATTGCAGGTGTGGATTTACCAAGAGACAAACGTGTAGAAATCGGTTTAACTTATATCTACGGTATCGGTAGAGTAAGTGCAACAAACATTTTAGAACAAGCTGGAGTTAATCCAGATACTCGTTGTAGAGATTTAACAGACGAAGAAGTTAAAACTATCAGTGCTGTTATCGATGAAAACTATCAAGTAGAAGGTGATCTTCGTAGAGAAATCGCTTTAAACATCAAGAGATTACAAG